>NZ_RCOA01000044.1:0-123 GCF_004307585.1 Pseudomonas sp. Sample_20
CGGGGATAAATCCCCTCGCCACAGGGTTCTTTTCACCGCGAGTCTTGTGGTTTTGGGACTGCTGCGCAGTCCAGCGGGGATGAATCCCCTCGCCACAGGGTTCTTTTCACTGCGAGTCTTGTG
>NZ_RCOA01000044.1:133-70204 GCF_004307585.1 Pseudomonas sp. Sample_20
GTCCAGCGGGGATGAATCCCCTCGCCACAGGGTTCTTTTCACTGCGAGTCTTGTGGTTTTGGGACTGCTGCGCAGTCCAGCGGGGATGAATCCCCTCGCCACAGGGTTCTTTTCACTGCGAGTCTTGTGCTGGATCAGGTAGTACCGGCGTGATCGGCTAGAATGGCCGCCTTGTGTTTGCCGAGCCTGCCATGAAAGCCGAAATGCCCCACGCCCAACTCGACTGGGACGACCAGGGACGCCCACGTTCGCGGGTGTTTGATGACGTGTATTTTTCCGATCAGTCGGGGCTGGAGGAAACCCGTTACGTGTTTCTTGAGCAGAACCGTCTGGCCGAGCGCTTTGCTGCGCTGCCGGCGGATGGTCGGCTGGTCATTGGCGAAACCGGCTTCGGCACCGGGCTGAATTTTCTCTGCGCCTGGCAGTTGTTCGAACAGCACGCGGTGGCCGGTGCGCGCCTGCATTTTGTCAGCGTCGAGAAGTACCCGCTGGCGCCTGCGGATCTGCGCCGGGCCTTGGCACTGTGGCCGGAACTCAAGCCGTTGGCGGATCAGTTGCTGAGGCATTACGTGGCGATTCATCAAGGCTTTCAGCGCATTACTTTGGCCGAAGGTCGAGTGACGCTGACCTTGCTGATCGGCGATGCGCTGGAGCAACTGCCGCAACTCGATGCGCAGATCGACGCGTGGTTTCTCGATGGTTTCGCACCGGCGAAAAATCCGGACATGTGGACCGCTGAGCTGTTCGTCGAACTGGCGCGTCTGGCCGCACCGGGCTCGACCATCAGCACCTTCACCAGCACCGGTTGGGTAAGGCGTCTGCTCAACGCTGCCGGGTTCAAGATGAAGCGCACACCGGGCATCGGCCACAAGTGGGAAATCCTGCGTGGCGAATTTCTCGGCTGGCCCGCCGAGGTGACGGCGCCAATGCCGGTTAAACCCTGGTTCGCCCGCCCTGCTCCGTTGCGCGGTGAGCGCCGGGCGCTGGTGATCGGCGCCGGTCTGGCCGGCTGCGCGACGGCGTCGAGTCTGGCGGCGCGCGGCTGGCAGGTGAGTCTGCTCGAGCGTCACGCGGCGGTGGCGCAGGAAGCGTCCGGCAACCCGCAAGGCGTGCTCTATCTCAAGCTGTCCGCCCATGGCACGGCGTTGTCGCAGTTGATCGTCAGCGGCTTCGGTTACACCCGGCGCCTGCTGGAAAGCCTGCAACGCGGCAGCGACTGGGATGACTGCGGCGTGCTGCAACTGGCGTTCAACGCCAAGGAAGCCGAGCGCCACGGGCAACTGGCGGCGGCGTTTCCTGAAGATCTCTTGCAGTGGCTGGAACAGCCGCAAGCGCAGGCTCGCGCCGGTGTCGGCATGGCCCACGGCGGCTTGTTCTACCCAGAGGGCGGCTGGGTGCATCCGCCGGCGCTGTGTCAGGCCCAGGCGGCCCACACCAATATTGAGTTGCTCAGCCATCACGAAGCTTTGGAACTGCGTAAAGTCGCTGACCAGTGGCAAGCCTTCGACGGCGAGCGTTTGCTCGCCAGTGCGCCGGTGGTGATCCTGGCCGGTGCTGCCGAAATCAAACGTTTTGCCCAGAGTGCCGAATTGCCGCTCAAGCGCATTCGCGGGCAGATCACGCGTCTGCCTGAAACCGCAGACAGTCGTGCGTTGGCCACCGTGGTGTGCGCCGAGGGCTACGTTGCCCCGGCGCGTCTGGGCGAGCACACCCTGGGCGCGAGTTTCGACTTCAACAGCGACGACCTGACGCCCACGACTGCCGAGCACCAAGGCAATCTGGCGATGCTCGAAGAAATTTCCAGCGATCTGCTGAGCCGTCTGAACATCAGCGAGCAGCCAATTGAGAACCTTGAGGGCCGCGCAGCCTATCGCTGCACCAGCCCCGATTACCTGCCGATTGTCGGCCCGCTCGCTGATCTGCAAACCTTCAATCAAACCTACGCTGCGTTGAGCAAAGACGCCCGACAGGTGCCGGACCTCGCCTGCCCATGGCTCGATGGTCTGTACGTCAACAGCGGCCACGGTTCTCGCGGGCTGATCACCGCGCCGCTGTCCGGCGAACTGCTCGCCGCGTGGCTGGACAACGAGCCGCTGCCGTTGCCGCGCAGCGTGGCCGAAGCGTGCCATCCCAACCGGTTTGCCTTGCGCAAACTGATTCGCGGCAAGTGAATATCAGATGTCCGGCATCACACAGAGGCCGAGATCCATCAGGCGTATGGACTCTTCGGTCAGGCGCTTGATCACTGCCTCTTGTGCCTGCTCCTTTTCAAGCTGGAGGGCATTCGCCTGACTCACATAGTCGGCACTGAGGAGGGTGTCCGCCTGCTCATCGAGGGCACTCATGCGCGGCGCGAACGATTCATCGATCATTGAAAATTTGCGCGTAAACGTACGCTTCAGATAATCACGCCAGAACGTTCGCTCCTGCATGTATTTCAGCCATTGCGGGGAAAGTTCGGCAGTCATCACGCGATTTCTGGCGACCTCAAGATCAGCGGCTGTCACGCCACTCTGGGCATCGAACAGCATACCCTTCGGTTGACCGCGCAGCCCCAGCTCATCGGTCAGACCGATGCGATAAGCAAGGTTCATTTCCAGTGCATCGACCTTCGGCGCCCGGAGCGAATGCTCCAGGGCAATTTCTTCCAGCTTGTCCAGCCTGAACAGACTGCGGCCCAGTTCCAGCAGAGCCTTGGCAGTGACCTTGCGGCCGCTTGCCGCGCTGGTTACCCGCTCGACTTCCACCTCGACTTCCAGGCGACTGAACACCAGCGTTGCGTTGTCGGTGCAATGAAGCGGATCGGCAGCCGTGTCGAGCACTTGTTCACACAGCGGCCCGTCAGCTTCGGCCGCCTTCAGTACCGCCCAGACGCGTCGCTGCAAGTCGGCGCTGGCCTTTTTCCCGTCCGCGGTATCGCCCAGTTGCGCCAGCACGGTGAACAACCCATCGGCCTTCGGCTCGTTTCGCAATGCCGTCCAGATGCGCGTCTGTTCTGCCCACTCCTCGCCACTGTTCTTGGTCAACCAGAGCGAGCGGGCGTGTTGCTCGTTCATCCTGGCGATGTCATTGGGGAGGTAGTCCATACCGATGCCGAAATTATCGCGATAGTTTTCCAGATGCGTTTTGCTGCGTTCGGAAAAAGGATTCAGTCCCAGCTTGAGTGCGCTGGTGAAATGGCGTGTTTTCTGGAATAACCAGTCGGGCAGCTCTTTGATTTTATTCCCGGTCAGGTTCATCAATTCAATGTGGACGGAATTGGACAGGCCTTCTGGCAGTTCCGTGATGCCGGTTTCTTGCAGGGACAAGCGGCGCAGTTGCGTCATTTGACTGAAATCCGGGGTGGCGCCCAACGGATTCTTGTCCAGATTCAGGTAGCGCAACGTGCTCAGACTGTTCAGCTTCGCCAGGGTCTGTTCGGTCAGTTTGAGCTGATTGCCTGCCAGACTCAGCCGTTGCAGACGCGGCATGTGCGACAACACTTCAGGCAACCGGGTGATCGTGTTGCTGCCCAGTTCCAGTAGCTCGAGCTGTTTGAAGGACTTGAGGAAGTGCGCGACATCATCACCCAGCGCCATGTTGCGCATCGACAATTGCTCTATGTGGTCGAAGCTCACCGACGGCGGCAATGTTGGCACCTTACCGATGCGCATGCCGTCAAGGTTGAGGGTACAGAGGTTTTTTCCCTCTTCGTTGGTGGCCCAATGAAAGCGTCGAAATCCTTCTTCGATCAACTCGGCGGCGATTTTCCGGCTGTGCCGCGCTTCGGCCAGATCGCCACCCATGGCTTTCAGTGCGGCGGCATCTTCGCTCCAGACAAACAGCGCGTCACGCAGGGTTTGCAAATCCTGACGCAGGGCTTTGATGCGGGTCGCACGGCTCAACGGATCATCGCCCAGCTCATCGAGCAATTGGCTGAGCTGCTGCTGATTCAAGCGTGGATACAGTTTGCGCGCCTTGCGCAGCAGCGCCCGCGAATGCTCCGTCCCGGCAGCCTGATCGCTCTGCATGCAGGCCGGCTCGACAAGCCGAGGCTCAAACGTGCCGCGAACCAGTGTCTGCGCTGTCTCCTCGCGTTCGTCCAGCGCCGCATCGAGCAGTTTGCTGCGCAAGCGCACCGTGTCAGCCTGCGCAGACCCGCCCAACCCGGCGGCCGTCCGCTGACGCAACGGCAGCGCTTTGAGAATCGCGCTGTACAGATCCCCCGGCGCTGCTGCCACTTTGCCAAGTGACTTGCCGTCGCCACTGAACGCCTCGTAACCGGCAGCAGACTTCACCAGCGAGCAGGTATTTTCGGGTTTCGCAGAGGCATCGCCGATGGCTTCCAGAATTGGCCCGGCGAGTGTCTTGTCACGCACTTGCAAGCGCAATTGTGCATCCCAGCCGCTCAGTCGTGGCAGCAACTGAATGGCCAGTTTGTCGGTATCGGCATTGGCCAGTCGTGGCCAATGCAAACCTGCCAGGGCACGATCGAGTCGCACTGCGTTGATGTTTTGCCTGACGCGTTGCCCCATCCGCAACGGCACCTGCCCGGTCTCGCGCAGATGCAATCGTTCGATACTCGGCGCGCGCTCGATCAGCTGCTGCCCATGGCGCGTCGTAATGGCGGCAAAGACCTTGCGCAACTTCAGCACATCGTCCGCCTCGCTCTGGTCATAACGCTGATACATACGCTCAAGCGCCTCACGATGATCCGTCTTCAGCGCC
The DNA here is from genome assembly GCF_004307585.1 of Pseudomonas sp. Sample_20. Classification (NCBI taxonomy): domain Bacteria; kingdom Pseudomonadati; phylum Pseudomonadota; class Gammaproteobacteria; order Pseudomonadales; family Pseudomonadaceae; genus Pseudomonas; species Pseudomonas sp. Sample_20. The sequence goes on from NZ_RCOA01000044.1 coordinate 4,841, forward strand.
GCGCCGAGCTTCTTCGCCAGCGCCGACTCTTCCAGGCTGGCGGCGGTTTTACCGCCGAGCAGAGCATCGACTTCGTTCTGGTACAGGCCATCAATGACCGTTCGCAGCAACTGCCCCGCCGCCAGTTGTTCACGGCTGACTGCCACGCTCAGAGCTTCGTCGGGCTCACGGGTCAATGGATAAGTTGCCTCGACGCTGCCATCGGCGTCGGTAACCTTGATGTAGCGGTCGGTTGGCCAGCCCTTGAGCTTGGGCAATGCATGCAATTGCTCCTCGGCGGGCTGACCGGAATGTACTTCGCCGGCCTGCAGTTCGCGGGTCAGCTGGCGCAGTTGACGGGACAGACGCACGCGTTCCACCGTGTCGCGCAGACGCTCCGGCAACGCCAGGTTATCGTTGAACGCCTGGAGCAATTGGTCATGACTGGTGCCACTGAGCCGACGCATGTTATCCAGGTCGCTGTCGGTGAATTCGCTCAGGTGCGGGTCGATGCGTTTGAGTGTGTACGCAGAACTGCCCCACTCCTCGGGCTCTTCGCCAGGAATGCGCCAGCCGCCCTCAACGTGTCGGGCCAACTCCGGGGCATAGGCGTCAGCGCGACTGGCATGCTCCAGACGCCACAGGCTGGCATCGGCATCGTAACTGCCGGCAAAGAATCGATGATCGACACGCCCAAGGGTTTTGTGGCCCACCTGATAAAACTCCTTGGAGCTGGCATCAATGGTGAATCCCGCCGGGAGTGAATGCTCATAGGCAACGAGATCGGGCTTCCACAGACGTGCCTTGCCTGCGTGATTGAGGATGGCCCGAAATTGCCCGAAGAACTCCGGGTGCGAGCGCAGCAGTTTGCCGCCCAGCGTGCCCAACGCCTTCTGCCCGCCGGCAAACGCCGCCATCAGCGCGATGTTCTCCACCACGCTGAGCAGGTGCGAAAGCGCTTGCTGATGATCGCCACGCTGCCAGTCTTCGACCCCTTCATAAACTTCGCCGAGCAACTGCCCGACCGCAACGCCCATCATCAGTTGGCCAAGGACCGGCACAAACATGCCTGCCACTGACGCGATGGTCACACCCAGCTGGAGAAAATCCAGCAGACGTTTCTGGCGTGCGTCCTCATCGATATCTGCCGTCGGCACTGCCAGTTTGCGCGCATCGATCTGTAATTTGCCGACGTGACTCTGCACCATGAAATCAAAAAGCGGGACACTCATCGACAGTTGCCTGATGAGGCCCAACTCGCCCTTTTCCTCGAACGTTTTGAAGAAATCGGCCTTGTCATCCTCATCAAGGCATCGACCGAAATAATCCTTGTAGTCCGGTTTGCGCAGTTGTTGCGTGAGATAGTTTTTGAAGGCATTGAAGCTTGGATATTCGTACAACGCCCTCTCGGGCTCGCCCGCCATGTAGACCAGGCAACCATCCTCGGGATGTTCCTGCACCGAGCGCGCGCAGAACACCACGACGCCCCACACGCAGCTGTCCAGTATCTCGATGCCCTGCATGATCATCGGGTCATTGCCGTGGCGCAGGGTTGCCGACGCCACGCCCTGGGCATCAATCAGGTCCTGCAGCATGCGCAATCCCTGCGGAGTGATATCAGCCTTGAGCGCGGCCAGATGGGCGTCGAGCTGCAACAGGTTTTTTTTCATCGCGCCAATGTCGTGGGTCAGGACACTGCTGGTCACGACTTTGCCGTCGGCATCGCGCAGGCCGAAGACTTGCTGGAAATGTTGCTGATATTTCTTGCCCAGGTCGAGCGTGCGGCACAACGCGGCGAACGCCTGCGGTGTCAGGCCCTGCACTCCCGCAGGCGCACTGGCAATGCGCACGACACTGCCGGACGGGAAACCATCGGCTTGCTCCTCGTCTTCAGTGAAGTTCTGCATCGCCGCCTGCAGCAGGGTTTGCGCGGCGTGTTTTACTACATCGATACCCGCCTGGTTGGTCGCCGTCGCGTCGCAGCCGCAATCGTCACCCGGCAGACTGAGCACATCCTGTTCGACGTCATAGACCGCCGGCCACTTGGCGTTCAACGCAGCGGTGAGTTCTTTTTTGCAGAAACCGCGCAACGATTGCAATCCGGCCAGATCCTTGGCCACTTTGAGCTGCAGGCGATGCAGCTCGCGAGCGGTCTGATCCAGCGTGGCCAGCGTGTCGGGCGAAGCCTTGAGCAAATAAGGCGGCAGACTTTTCTCCAGGGCCTCGGCCGTGTCGAGGTCTGCGGTGGCTTCCAGCAGCGTGCCGAGCACTGAAGATGGAGCAAGGTTTTGTTTCTGTTGCTGCACTGACATGGCAATAGTCCTTTATTGCTGTTGGGGCTTCTGACCTTAGCGATGGTGTGAATGAATTGATAATGGAAAAAACTGCTGGCAAATGCCGCAAACACACGCAGTTTTTCGGCCTATAAAACAGCCCGCTACCGCCCCGCAAAAAAAACCGGCTAACGCTGTCAGGGCACCCTCTAGCACCGACCTGCAGAGGCCGTAGCGCCGCGCTTATAACTTATCGATCTAAAACTCCGCCTACCGTGACAGGTCAGTTTCTGAGTACCCGCACTTTTCGCGTGGTACGGCTTGACCTTCCCCAACGGAAAAACCGGTAAGGACTTTATGTGCGGATTAGCTGGCGAGTTACGTTTTGATCAACAACCTGCAGACCTTGCAGCGATCGAGAGAATCACCCATCACCTGGCCCCTCGCGGCCCTGACGCGTGGGGCTTCCATGCCCAAGGGCCGATTGCCCTGGGTCATCGACGCCTGAAAATCATGGACCTGTCGGACGGCTCGGCGCAGCCGATGATCGACAGCCAGCTGGGCCTGTCCCTGGCGTTCAACGGTGCGATCTACAACTTCCCGGAATTGCGCGCAGAGCTTGAAGCACTGGGTTATGCCTTCTATTCGGGTGGCGACACCGAAGTGCTGCTCAAGGGTTATCACGCCTGGGGCGAGGCACTGCTGCCGAAGCTCAACGGCATGTTCGCCTTCGCCATTTGGGAGCGTGATGCCAAACGCCTGTTCATCGCCCGTGACCGTCTCGGCGTGAAGCCGCTGTACCTGTCGCGCACTGGCCAACGCCTGCGCTTCGCCTCGGCACTGCCGGCGCTGCTCAAGGGCGGCGACATCAACCCGATCCTCGATCCGGTGGCGCTCAATCACTATCTGAATTTCCACGCGGTCGTACCTGCACCGCGCACGTTGCTGGCCGGTATCGAAAAACTGCCGCCGGCCACCTGGATGCGCGTTGAAGCCGATGGCCGCACCGAGCAGAAAACCTGGTGGACCCTGCCCTACGGCCCGAATGAAGACGAGAAAAACCTCAATCTGGAAGACTGGGTCGATCGCGTCCTCGACAGCACCCGCGAAGCGGTGGCGATTCGTCAGCGCGCGGCAGTGGATGTCGGTGTGTTGCTTTCGGGCGGTGTCGATTCGAGCATGCTCGTCGGCCTGCTGCGCGAAGTCGGCGTAGAGAATCTGTCGACCTTCTCCATCGGTTTCCAGGATGCCGGCGGCGAGCGCGGCGACGAGTTCCAGTACTCGGACCTGATCGCCAAACACTACGGCACTCGCCACCATCAGTTGCGCATCGACGAGAAAGAAATCATCGAACAACTGCCCGCCGCTTTCCGCGCAATGAGCGAACCGATGGTCAGCCATGACTGCATCGCGTTCTATTTGTTGTCCCGCGAAGTGGCCAAGCACTGCAAAGTGGTGCAGAGCGGCCAAGGTGCGGACGAACTGTTTGCCGGTTACCACTGGTATCCGCAGGTCGACGGCGCGGCGGATCCGTACGCCGCTTATCGCGATGCATTTTTCGATCGCAGCTACGACGACTACGCGGCGACTGTGCAGCCGAAATGGCTGGTCGATCATGATGCGGCGGGCGACTTCGTCAAACAGCATTTTGCCGAGCCCGGCGCCGAGGCTGCCGTGGACAAGGCGCTGCGTCTGGACAGCACGGTGATGCTGGTCGATGACCCGGTCAAACGCGTCGACAACATGACCATGGCCTGGGGCCTGGAAGCGCGTACGCCATTTCTCGACTATCGACTGGTCGAACTGTCGGCCCGTGTGCCGGGCAAATTCAAGCTGCCCGATGGCGGCAAGCAAGTGCTGAAAGAAGCTGCGCGCCGGGTCATTCCAAGCGAAGTGATCGACCGCAAGAAAGGCTATTTCCCGGTGCCGGGTCTCAAGCACTTGCAGGGCGACACGCTCAATTGGGTGCGCGAGTTGCTGCTGGATCCGAGCCAGGATCGCGGCCTGTTCAACCCGAGCATGCTCGACAAGCTTCTGACTGACCCGCAAGGCCAACTGACCCCATTGCGCGGCTCGAAACTGTGGCAACTGGCGGCCCTGAACCTGTGGCTCAGTGAACAAGGAATCTGATTGATGAAACCCCATGCCACGTCCATCAACCAACGCCTGTTGCGTGGTCAGGCCCCCTCGTATGAACGTTTGCAGGCGCGCCTGGCCGAAGACGGCAGCGAGCTTGCCAGCGCTCCGATTGCCGTGCATTGCGGTTGGGGCCGGCTGCTGATCGGCCACACCTTTCCCGACCCGGCGTCGCTGGCGCAGGAGCTGCTCAACGAGCAACCCGGCGAGCGCGACATCGCCCTGTATGTTGCCGCACCGCAGCAGATTCTCGGCCTGGAGCCGACGCAGCTGTTTCTCGATCCATCCGACACCCTGCGTTTATGGTTCAGCGATTACCGGCAGGCCACGCGGGTGTTTCGCGGCTTCCGCATTCGTCGTGCGCAAAGCGAAACCGACTGGCAAGGCATCAACCGTTTGTACCAGGCGCGCGGCATGTTGCCGATCGATCAGGAGTTGCTCACCCCGCATCATCAGGGCGGCCCGGTCTACTGGCTGGCGGAAGACGAAGACAGCGGCGCGGTGATCGGCAGTGTCATGGGTCTCAATCATGAAAAAGCCTTCAACGACCCGGAACACGGCAGCAGCCTGTGGTGCCTGGCGGTCGACCCGCATTGCTCGCGCCCCGGCGTCGGCGAAGTGCTGGTGCGACATCTGGTCGAGCACTTCATGAGTCGCGGCCTGGCTTATCTGGATCTGTCGGTGCTGCACGACAATCGTCAGGCGAAAAACCTTTACGCCAAACTGGGTTTCCGCAACCTGCCGACCTTCGCCATCAAGCGCAAGAACGGCATCAACCAGCCGCTGTTTCTCGGCCCGGGTCCGGAGGCGAATTTCAATCCTTACGCGCGGATCATCGTCGAAGAAGCCCATCGGCGCGGTATCGACGTGCAAGTGGATGACGCCGACGCCGGGCTGTTCACCCTCAGCCATGGCGGCCGTCGCGTGCGCTGCCGCGAGTCGTTGAGCGATCTGACCAGTGCGATCAGCATGACCCTGTGCCAGGACAAAAGCCTGACCCACAAGGTGCTGAAAGGCGCAGGTCTGAAACTGCCCGCGCAGCAACTGGCGGGCAATGCCGACGACAATCTGGCCTTCCTCGATGAACACCAACGGGTGGTGGTCAAACCTCTCGATGGCGAACAGGGCCACGGCGTCGCGGTGGATCTGCGCACCATCGAAGAAGTGCAGAAAGCCGTCGAAACCGCCAAGCAGTTCGACAGTCGCGTGCTGCTGGAAAGTTTCCACGAAGGCCTTGATCTGCGCATCGTGGTGATCGGTTTTGAAGTGGTAGCGGCGGCGATTCGCCGTCCGGCGGAAGTGGTTGGCGATGGTCAGCATTCGATCGGTGCGCTGATCGAAGCGCAGAGCCGCCGTCGGCAAGCGGCCACCAGCGGCGAAAGCAAGATTCCGCTGGACCACGAAACCCAACGCACGCTACACGCTGCCGGCTATGACTACAGCAGCATCCTGCCGGCCGGCGAGCATCTGTTTGTGCGGCGCACGGCCAATCTGCACACCGGCGGTACGCTGGAAGACGTGACCGACATTCTTCATCCGACCCTGATCGACGCGGCAGTGCGTGCGGCGCGTGCACTGGACATTCCGATGGTCGGGCTCGATCTGATGGTGCCGGCGGCGGATCAGCCCGAGTACGTGTTCATCGAAGCCAACGAACGCGCCGGCCTGGCCAACCACGAACCGCAGCCGACGGCGGAGCGCTTTGTCGATCTGTTGTTTCCGCATAGTCAGCCGGCTGTTTCGTGATTATGAAGCGCCTCTACTGACGCCTTCGCGAGCAGGCTCGCTCCCACAGGGTGAATGCATTCCAAATGTGGGAGCGAGCCTGCTCGCGAAGAGGCCCTGAACGTCACCACCAATTTTCCTCATCGAAACCATCGATGTGCTCAACCCATCAGGAGTTTCCATGACCACACAAATCCCTGAACCGGATCTGGCTTACCTGCAAAAAGTCCTGCTGGAAATGCTCGCCATTCCCAGCCCTACCGGTTTCACCGACACCATCGTGCGCTATGTCGCCGAGCGTCTCGAAGAGCTGGGCATTCCGTTTGAAATGACCCGGCGCGGGACCATCCGCGCGACGTTGAAGGGCAAAAAAAGCAGCCCTGACCGCGCGGTGTCTGCGCACCTGGACACCATCGGCGCTGCTGTGCGTGCGGTGAAAGACAACGGTCGCCTGACCCTAGCCCCGGTCGGCTGCTGGTCGAGCCGCTTTGCCGAGGGTAGCCGAGTCAGCCTGTTTACCGACACCGGGGTGATTCGCGGCAGCGTGTTGCCGCTGATGGCGTCCGGGCATGCGTTCAATACCCAGGTCGATGAAATGCCGATCAGTTGGGACCACGTCGAACTGCGTCTGGACGCCTACTGCACGACCAAAGCCGATTGCGAATCGCTGGGCATCCATGTCGGCGACGTGGTGGCCTTCGATCCGCTGCCGGAGTTCACTGAAAGCGGCCATATCAGCGCCCGCCACCTCGACGACAAGGCCGGCGTCGCAGCGCTGCTCGCCGCGCTCAAGGCGATTGTCGACAGTGGCCAGGAACTGAACATCGATTGCCATCCACTGTTCACCATCACCGAGGAAACCGGCAGCGGTGCAGCGGCGGCATTGCCGTGGGACGTCAGCGAATTTGTCGGCATCGACATCGCACCGGTCGCCCCCGGCCAGCACTCCAGCGAACACGCGGTGAGCGTGGCGATGCAGGACTCCGGCGGGCCGTATGACTATCACCTGTCGCGGCATCTGTTGCGTCTGGCCGATGAACACGAATTGCCGGTGCGCCGTGACATGTTCCGCTATTACTTCAGCGATGCGCACTCGGCGGTCACCGCCGGCCACGACATTCGTACTGCCCTGCTCGCTTTCGGCTGCGATGCCACGCACGGCTACGAGCGCACGCACATCGACAGTCTGGCGGCGCTCAGCCGTTTGCTCGGCGCGTACATTCTCAGCCCGCCGGTCTTTGCCAGCGATGCGGCGCCGGCCAATGCTTCACTGGATCGCTTCAGCCATCAGATCGAGCATGACACGCAGATGGAAAGCGAAACCCGCGTGCCGCCGGTGGACAGTCTGGTGGGGCAGCGTTCTGACAGTTGAGCCTTCGGTGAACAGATAACCGCCTTCGCGAGCAGGCTCGCTCCCACAGGGATCGCATTTCAAAGGTGGGAGCGAGCCTGCTCGCGAATGGGCCGGCAAGACCGATACAGAACTGGCAGACAAAACCCAATCCCCGTAGCATCCCGACATTGATTTGACCGAGGTGCCCATGCTCATTCCCCACGACGCGCTTGAAGTCGACACCCTCACCCGCCTGATCGAGGATTTCGTCACCCGCGACGGTACCGATAACGGCGATGACACCCCGCTGGAAACCCGCGTCCTGCGCGTGCGTCAGGCACTGACCAAAGGCCAGGCATTGATCGTGTTCGATCCGGAAAGCGAGCAGTGCCAGCTGATGCTCAAGCACGACGTACCCAAGCATCTGTTCGACTGAAACCGTCAGCCAGCCTTCGCCGCGGCTTCCTTGCGCTTGATCCGGTCATAGACCTCGGCGCGGTGTACATGGACCTTTTTCGGCGCCTCGACGCCGAAGCGCACGCTGGAGCCGTTGACCGACAGAACACGCAGGGTGATGTCGTCTCCGATTGAAATCAACTCACCGACCACACGGCTGAGTACAAGCATGGGATTCATCCTTCAGGACTGGCAAACCCTGAAGATGCGCGGCTTACAGCGTCTTCACAATCCACGACGAGCAAATCAGTCTTGCCCTACAGGAGCCCACGCCCGCAGCTGTCAGACGCTTCGCACAAAAGCCTCAGGCAGCGGAAAAGCGCGGCCCGAACAGAATGATGCTGGCACCGACCACGCACAGGGCCATGCCGATCCAGTCCGAGCCCAGCGGACGCACCCGCTCGACCACCGCCAGCCAGCCAATCGAAGCAACGATGTAGATCCCGCCATACGCGGCATAGGCGCGCCCGGCGTAGGCCGCTTCAACACGGGTCAGCAACAGCGCGAACAGGGTCAGGCTGAGCAACGCGGGAAGCACCCACAACGCACTCTTGCCCTGGCGCAGCCACATGTAGAAGGCAAAACAGCCGGCGATTTCAAACAGCGCCGCAAGAAAGAACCACAAGTAATTGAGCATGGAGACGTCTCGACAGGGTGACCGTGGCGGCCACCCTAACGACGCGGCGGGAATCGAACAAGATCAAGCGTTGTTTTGTTTGGCCTTGGCGCGCATTTTCTCGGCCATGGAAGTCATTTCGTTGTAGAGCAGTTGCGGATTCTTCTGTTTCAGCGCCCAGGCCATGCGCCCTTGTTCGTGAGGCAGAATCAGGAATTCGCCGGCGGCGACTTGCTGGTAGATGTAGTCAGCGATGTCGGCGGCACTGATCGGCGAACTTTCCAGCAACTTACCGACCTGGGCTTTCATGGCCGGGGTCGGGCCGCGGAAAGAATCGAGCAAGTTGGTCTGGAAGAACGACGGGCAAACCACATGCACCGCCACTTCCTGCTGCGCGAGTTCGATCAGCAGACTCTCCGACAACGCCACTACGCCGGCCTTGGCCACGTTGTAGTTACTCATTGCCGGGCCTTGCATCAACGCGGCCATGGAGGCGATGTTGATGATCTTGCCCTTGCTCTGTTCCAGCAGCGGCAGGAACGCTTTGCAGCCCTTGACCACGCCCATCAGGTTGATCGCGATCTGCCAGTCCCAGTCTTCCAGAGACAATTCGCTGAAAAACCCGCCCGAGGCGACGCCGGCATTGTTGACGATGATGTCGATGCCGCCGAGCTTCTCTTCGCAGGCCTGGGCGAAGGCGGTGAGCTGACTGTAATCGCGCACGTCACAGCGCTGGATGAAGCCGTCACCGCCCGCCTCGCGCACCAGCTTCAGGGTTTCCTGCAGGCCGGGCTCACTGACATCGGACAAGGCCAGCCGCCAGCCTTCACGGGCCCAGCGCAGCGCGATTTCGCGACCCAGGCCTGAGCCTGCACCAGTGATCATCATGCGATTTTGCATAGCGGACAGCCTTGTTGTTCCGGGAGAGATGCGCCGAGTGTAGCGAAGGAAGTTCGTTCACCCACGCTCCATCCAGTTGCTGAATGGAGGATCAAAAGATTCCAGCCGTCATTGTTTTGGGGATGGTCTCCTGTAGGAGCTGCCGAAGGCTGCGATCTTTTGCTTTTTTGCTTTAAAGGAAATAACCAGCCAATCCAAATACATTAAAAAAACATTGAATTTTTTTTCATCGGCGCAAGTCGGAACATGTAAGCCGGCTGGAATTTAGTTGCTCTCCAGCTGCCCACTGAGCATCAAGACTCTTCCAGACTCTGAACAAGGAAATCACCCATGGGCACAATTCTAATCATCATCCTGATCCTGTTGCTGATCGGTGGTCTGCCGGTCTTCCCGCACTCCAGAAGTTGGGGTTATGGCCCGTCGGGTATTATCGGCGTGGTGTTGGTCGTGCTGCTGGTGCTGTTGTTACTCGGCAAGATATGACGATTTGAAGCGGTAAAAAAAGAGGCCCTTGTTCAAGGGCCTCTTTTTTATTGCGTGGACTTTAACCAGTCATCAGTCCGGCTTGCCGTGAATGACACCGGCGGTGTTATCGAGCAGGCTCTTGGTCGCGGTTTGCAGGAACGCTTCAAGTTTGAGTTTGAGTTCGGCAGTGCGCGGCGCGTCCGGTACAACTTCGGCGTGCGGGTTGGCGCCCAGCTGATATTTCCAGATTTTCGGGCCCATGTCCTTGTCACGCGGCAACACCAGAATCTCATCGGCGGTGACGATGGCGGTGGTCTGCTCGCTGCCAGATGGCTTGATCACACCGAAGCCGGTGTCGCCCTGCGGCAGGTTGAGCAGGTCACGGCCCCAGCACTGGTGACGCACTTCGCCACCGAGGCGGCCCATGATGGTCGGCACGATGTCGATCTGCGTGCCCACGGTGTGGTCGCGGGTACCGAACTTCTGCTGGATGCCCGGGGCAATCATCAGCATCGGCACGTTGAAGCGGCCCAGGTCCATTTCGGTGATCTGGCGCTCGTTGCCGAAGCCGTGGTCGCCGACGATGACGAACAGGGTTTCGTTGAAGTACTTCTCTTTGCGCGCCTTCTCGAAGAACTGGCCGAGCGCCCAATCGGAGTAGCGCATGGCGGTCAGGTGTTCGTTGAGGCTGCCACGGTCAGTGACGCGCTCGACCGGCAATGGCGTGGGCAAGGCGTACGGCGTGTGGTTGGACAGAGTTTGCAGCAGCGCGTAGAACGGCTTGCCGTTTTCCCGCGCCTTCAGTTCCTGCAGGCCACGATCGAACATGTCCTGGTCGGACACGCCCCAGGTCGGATCGGAGAACACCGGATTGACGAAGTCGTTGCGGCCAACGAAGTTGGTCATGCCCTGGTTGCTGAAGAAGCCCGACTGGTTATCCCAGGCGAAATCACCGTTGTAGACGTAGACGTCGTCATAGTCGCGGGCGCTGAGCAGCTGCGGCAGACCGGACAGTTTGTGGCTGCCTTCCGGGGTCTGCATCAGGTATTCGAAACCTGGCAGGTTGGGGAAGCAGGCCATGGTCGCGAACATGCCCTGGTGGGTGTGGGTGCCGTTGGAGAAGAAACGGTCGAACAGCAGACCTTCCTTCGACAGCTTGTCCAGGTACGGGGTGATATTGCCCGGCGCGCCCAAAGCACCGACCGAGTGACCGGCCATGCTTTCCATCAGGATCACCACGACGTTCTTGATCGGCAGGGTCTTGTCGGCCGGCGGCATGTAGTCGCGGCGAACAGCGGCGATGTCGGCATCGACCAGTTTGTCGTCCGGCATCAACAGCATGTCGCGCACCACTTGCTGCGCCTGTTCCTGCGGCAGGGTGGCTTTCCAGATGTTGTCGCGGTCTTCGCCCATGCGCGCCTTGGCTGCGGCGACCAGCGACAGCGTGCCATTGAGGCCGAGCTGGTTGGCGAAGTTGGAATCGGTGGTATAGACGTCACCCCAACGCATCGGCGGGCCTTGACGCAAGGTGCCGCGAGCGGCGACGACGCAGATCAGCAGGCAGACCACGAACACCGCAAGGCGGGTGTACCACGGCGCAACCTGACGGGAGCTGACGCTGCCGCCGCTGAACGGTCCGCGCGGGCGGGTGGCGCGGTCGGCGCCTTTGAACGCCAGGGTCAGAATGACCGTGCCGATCACCCACGCCAGCACGTAGCGCACCACCGGGAAACCGTACCAGAGCATGCTCATTACGGTTTTCGGGTCTTCCTTCACGTACTGGAACACCAGACCATTGAGGCGCTGGTGAAACTCGCGGTAGAAGTCCATCTCCATCAGGCCGAGAAACAGCGCGATGCTCGACGCGACGGTCAGCCACAGACGGAAGAAACCGCGCGCGGCCATGGCCCGAGCACTGAACAGCGCCAGCACCAGCGGAATGCACAGGTAGACCACCAGGCGCAGGTCGAAACGCAGACCGTTGACGAACGCTTCAAGGAAGGTCGCGGCCGGGGTGTCGAGGATCATCTCGCGGTTGTAGACCAGCAGCGCAAGGCGCAGCGCGGAAAACATGACCATCATGACCAGTGCGCACAGCAGCGTGTAGGCCAGATGCGATTTGACGGTCGGTTGCAGCAGACGAGCAGAAGATCGCTGCTGACTCAGGGCGTCCGGGTTTGCCATGTCGTTTTAGGACCCATTGGAAGTTGAAGTTGCAAAAATACAGCGGCGCCAGGCCCTCTATTGGTCAGTCCAGACCCCGGGGCGTGCGCGGTGCGCAAATGTTGCACGATCGTTCACACCATTGCCATTGATTACTGCCCTGCTCTTCGAGACTTTCATTCAAAGGGCTGGCAGCGCTATGGCAGGCAACAAGTGCGGGCGAATTGTCTTGGAGACTTTGTGAAAATTTCGTGCAACGCATATCTGGAAATACAATTTAGAGACAAAACAAAACGCCCCGAACCGGTCGGGGCGTTTTGCTTACAGCGAATTGATTATTTCTCGGCGCGTTCTTTCAGCGCTTTCAGGGTATTGAATGGCGCATCCACCACAAACTTGTTGGCGACCATGGCCGGCACGCTACCGCCCGGCTCGGTGTGCACCTGATAAGTCACTTCGACCTGATCGCCCTTAGGCACGAACTTCCAGAAGCCCTTGACTTGCTGGACCCGCACGAAGCCTTTTTCTTCCGGCAGATAGGTCGGCACGCCTTCAAGATTACGAGTCAGGCTACCATCGGCACCCTCAACAGTGGTGATTTTCAACACCGAATCACGCGGGGTCACCGGCCATGGCGTATTGAATTGCGAATAGGTCCAGCTCAGATCGCCTTCGTGCTTGAGCAGTTTCTGGCTCTTGCATTCGTGAATCCACGCGCAGGCGCCGGAGACGTCTTCCTGCAAGGCGCGCAGTTTGGCGACGGTGGTTTTCATCAGCGCGACGCCTTGGTAGGACTTGTAGTCCGAACCGGGTATTTCGCTCAGGGAAACCTTGATGCCGTCTTCGTTCTTGGCAACTTTCCAGTCTTCCGCGTGGACGACCGAAGTGGCAAGTACGGCAGTCAGACCACACAACACAGCGATACGGTGCAGCGAACCCATAGTGTTATTCCTTATTGTTGAAGTTCCGTTGGTGAACACATCATGCCGCCGTCATCTGCTCCCACCAGCCGATCAATCTGATCGCTTCTTGCGAACTGCTGCCGCAAACCTCGACATCCGCAGCGAAACCCGAGCAGACAGCCGGACGTTCCGGACGGCCGAAAATGCTGCACAGGTTATCGACCGAAAGTTGCACGCAACGTTCGCCGGCGGGTTTGCCATCGGGCATGCCGGGAATCGGCGAACTGATGGAGGGGGCAATGCAGCAAGCGCCACAGCCTTCACGGCATTTCATGACGAACAGATCCTCGCGACGGGCGATGTGTAAAGAGACGGGGAACAGAGTAACCGCTAAAACAGCTGTTTCAAATTGCTGCGAGCGGCTTTTCAACGATAAGTAAAAGTGACCAGGCAGTCTCCGACGAAGCGTCTGGTCTGCGCGTCGCAGAGGGCTGCATCTATTGCTTGAATTCGAAATCCAGCGCCGCACCTTCCACATCGCGTCGCGCTTCGTTGCGCAATTGCAACTCCATTTCATTGCTGAGCAAGCGGCCGTTGAGCTGGAAGCCGTTATCTTTTTCGCCAAACATCTGCGGCAGGATCGCCTCGCGTTTGGGCAGTTCTACGGTGCCCTGTGGCTTCAGGTCTTCAACCATATCCTTGGGCAGGCTGAGATCGAGTTTTGCCGGCGGCAATTTGGTCTTGGCCACTTCGCTCGCGGATTTCGACTTCGAGGCAACCGGGCGGCGCTTCTTCACCGTGGCATTTTTTTTGGCCTGGGCTTTTTTTGCCGGAGCCACGGTTTTGGTGGCTTTGTTCGTGGTACTGGTCGCTGCCGGTTTTTCCTGGGCTGCGGCCGCCATGACACCCGGTGCCTGACCGATCATCAACAAACCCAGCAATACCCACGCGGCAGGAACAATGGCTTTCATGGACCCAACGAACTAACGGCAGAGGGCCACATGCTCGCTTGTTGTGCGTCACATGACAAGCACCACCGCCCTCCTCGTTCAGAATCCGCCAGCCATTTCCTGACACAGTTGGGTGGCCAACAGACCCAGCGTCATCAGCGCGCGCTCCGCCTCGCGGTTCCACGGAATGCCGCAGTTGAGGCGGATACAGTGGTTGAACTGCTCGGTGTTGCTGAAGATCAGACCCGGCGCGATGCTGATGCCTTGTTGCAGTGCGCGGACATGCAATTCCTGAGTGTTGACCCGCCCCGGCAAGCTCACCCAAAGGATGAAGCCGCCCGTGGGCCGGGACATTTGCGTGCCTTCAGGGAAATACTGTTGAACCGCCAGCTGGAACGCGCTGAGGTTTTTCCGGTATTCCTGACGGATATAGCGTAAATGCCGGTCATAACCGCCGTTTTCCAGATACGCGGCAATCGCCATCTGCGTAACGCTGCACGCCGAATGGGTGCTGAAGGTTTGCAGGCGCTGGATTTCCTGTTGGTATTTGCCGGCGATCATCCAGCCGATACGCACACCTGGCGACAAGGTTTTGGAGAAGCTCGAGCAGTAGATCACCCGATCCAGGCGGTCGTAGGCTTTCAGCGCCTTGGTACGGCCCTGCTCGAACATCAGTTCGCCGTAGATATCGTCTTCGACGATCTGAATGTCGAAATCCGAGGCCAAGCGCAGCAACTGTTTCTGCCGCTCTTCCGGCATGGTGCCGCCAAGGGGATTGCTCAGGCGCGTAGTCAGCACAAGTGCCTTGATCGACCATTGGTTGGCGGCCAGTTGCAAGGCTTCCAGACTCATGCCGGTAGCGGGGTCGCTGGGGATTTCGATGACTTTCAGACCGAGCAGATCGGCCAGTTGCAGCAGGCCGTAATAGGTCGGCGATTCGGCAGCGATCAGATCGCCCGGCCGGGTCAGCACGCGCAACGACATCTGCAAGGCGTCGACACAGCCGTGGGTGATCACCACTTCCGACGGATCGACCACCACGCCAGCGTCACGCATGCGGATCGCCACTTGCCGGCGCAGCGGCTCGAAGCCGGGGCTGAACATATAGCTGAACGCCCGTGGACTGTGAAACCGGGTGACCTTGGCCAGTTGCTGATGCAGCGCGCGCACCGGCAGATAATCGACACTCGGCACCGCAGCGCCCAGCGGAAACACGCCTTCGCGGCGGGATTCGACCAATACCTGCTGAATGATGCTGCTGCGCGTCACCAGCCCCGGCCGTTCGACCCGGGCGATGTCCGGCGTCGGCGCGGTCAGCGCTGGGGTCTGGTGCACGTAGTAACCCGACTGCGGCCGGGCGCGGATCAGGCCCTGATCTTCAAGGTTGGCATACGCCTGCAACACCGTCGCATGGCTGACGTTGAGCTGCGAACTCATCTTGCGCACCGAAGGCACGCGCTCCCCCGGTTGATAGACACCACGGCGGATGTCTTCGGCCAGTTGCTGAGCAATACGTTGGTAGAGCAAGAGATTGGTCATGACGCAGCACTCGATTTCACGGGCGTTTTATTCTTGTGTGAAACAATACCGGAACAGTTTAGAAGTGTACTGGGACAGTTGCCAGATTACTCGACCATACAGTGCGGTGTCTGCCCCATCTGTACGGTTTTGCGCGGCAATCGACAGACACAAAAAAGCCCGGCACTGCATGACAGCCCGGGCTTTCCAGAGACGCAGCCCTTAGCGGGCGGCGCCGAGCTGGCCTTTTTCGTCAGAGAACACGATTTCTACGCGGCGGTTCTGCGCCCGTCCACGCTCGGAGGCGTTGGCGTCGACCGGAAACTGGTCGCCGTAACCTTCGACCTGAATGCGTTTTTCGTCGATACCCAGATCGACCAGCACGTCAGCCACCGATTGCGCACGATCGCGGGACAGTTTGAGGTTTTCCTGTCTGCCACCGGTGCTGTCGGTGTAACCCTCAATGCGCACCACGCGCTTGGGGTTGAGTTGCAGAAACTGGACGATCTTCAGCACGACGCGGTTGGCCGAGTTTTTCAGTTCCGCCTGGCCGGTGTCGAACAACACGTCGCCGAGGGTCATCACCAGACCGCGATCGGTCTGTGTGGTCGCCAGCGCGACGATCTGTTCCTCCAGCCACTTGCCTTGTTGCTGCACGCTGAGCAGTTTCGATTCGCGCAGGGCCAGTTGCAGACGCTGACGCTCAAGCTCGAGCTTGGCTGCGCGTTCTTCGTTGAGCGCCTGGTTGGTGTGCTCGCGGGCGATTTCGCTGTAGCGCTGGCTCAGGTAGGCGTAATGCACCACGTCGGCACCGCTGCCCCAATAGGTCGACAGTCGATCGGCGCGGGCCAGGGACTCGCCGGCGCGGATCACGTCTTTCGGCGCGATGCGCAGCACGTTGGAATCTTCCTTGACCTTCTGGAAATCAGCGCCGGCCTGTTGCAGTGCCGCCTCGCTGTGCTGGCCGGCGCAGCCGTAGAGGCTGGCGCAACCGGCGAGGATCAGAATGCCGAGAGCATTGGACTTGAGGCTCATTGCGCTTCCCCCAGTTGCAGCTGCTTGCGCAGGCGGACAATGCGGGTATTGAGCACATTCAGCTGTTCTTCACTTTTTTTCGTCAGCACCTTGGCCTCGGCCAGACGTGCATCCAGTTCCGCCTGCTCGGCACGCATGCGCGCGTTGCGATAGGACTCGTCGGCCATGCTGCCTTTGGCGCGGTTGTATTTTGTTTCGGCCAGTTGCATTTCCGGCACTTCGTCAGCGGTGGCGCCGACTGCCTTGGCCTGCACGATGGCTTGTTCGGTCAGACGCATTTGTTCACTGGGTGCCGGATCGGATGCGCACCCGGCCAGGGCCAGAACGGCCACAGCCGCGAAAAGAGGTCGAATACTCACTAAGAATCCCTACTGTTTTGGGGCACTGACAGGTTGTGGCGGCTGCTGCTGTTGCGCCTTCCAGCGCTCGATGTTGCGTTGCAGCGCGGCTTCCGTCAGTCCGGACGCGGGCAATTCTGTCATCTTTTTGGCGAGCTGTCCGCGCAACCACGGATCGTTGCAGGCCGAGTTATGCGAAACCGCGAGGAACAGACCCGGCCGGTCGATGGGTTGTTCAAACGCCAACAGATCGCTGGTCATGCCCAATGTCTGAGCGGCGGCCAAGCCTGAGTAACGTCCGGCGAGGACATATTCCACCTCGCCCAACAGCAACTTCTGTAGTGCCTCGGTAAGGTTGGCTGTGCGGGTCAGCGTCAGATTCTGCTCGGCGAAAGTGCCGAATGCCTGGGTCATCCGCGACTTTTCCGACACCGCGCCGGCATGGCCTTTCAGGTCGCTGGCCTCGGCATAGGTCAGCGTCGAGCCTTTGCGGGTCCACACCAGGTAGTCGTTTTCCAGCAGTGGCGGATGAATGAAGTCGAAGTTCTCCAGCTCATTCACGGTCAGCGGCGCGTCGGCCAGCATGTCCATGCGCCCGCTGCGCACTTCATCGAGGGCCTGCGAGCGTTTGCCGGCGTAGAGCAGGTCGACTTTGATGCCCAGATCCTTGGCCACTTGCTGCAACAGATCGGCACTGGCGCCGATCAAGCGCTTGGGGTTTTGCGGGTCCTGCCACAAGTACGGCGGCGCGTCCGGGCTGCCGGTGACGACCAGGCGCTCGCACTTGCCAGCGGCCATGGCCAAACCTGGCAACAGCAACCATCCCAACAACCATCCGCAGCGCAGATCCATGGCAAAACGCTCCCGCTTGAAATTCGAGACAAAAAAAAGCCCGACCAACAGGCCGGGCTCTTTATAAGTGAAGCCGCCGGATTAGACCAGCTTCTCCAGCTCAGGTACTGCTTCGAACAGATCCGCCACGAGACCGTAATCGGCCACCTGGAAGATCGGCGCTTCTTCGTCCTTGTTGATCGCAACGATCACCTTGGAGTCTTTCATGCCGGCCAGATGCTGGATCGCGCCGGAGATACCGACGGCGATGTACAGCTGTGGCGCAACGATCTTGCCGGTCTGACCGACCTGCATGTCGTTCGGTACGAAACCTGCGTCAACCGCAGCGCGCGAAGCGCCAACAGCAGCGCCGAGCTTGTCGGCCAGCGCGTACAGGTGTTTGAAGTTGTCACCGTTCTGCATGCCGCGACCGCCGGAAACGACGATCTTGGCAGCGGTCAGCTCAGGACGGTCGGACTTGGCCAGCTCTTCGCTGACGAAGCTCGAAGTACCGGCGTCGTGCGCAGCGCCAACGGCTTCAACGGCAGCCGAACCACCTTCAGCGGCAACCGGATCGAAACCGGTGGCGCGCACGGTGATCACTTTGATCGCGGCGGTCGATTGCACGGTGGCGATGGCGTTACCGGCGTAGATCGGACGCTTGAAAGTGTCAGCGCTTTCGACCGAGATGATCTCGGAGATCTGGTCAACGTCCAGCGCAGCAGCAACGCGCGGCAGGATGTTTTTGCCGTTGGAAGTGGCGGCAGCCAGAATGTGGCTGTAATTCTTGCCCAACTCTGCAACCAGCGGAGCTACGTTCTCTGGCAGCTGATGCGCGTAGGCGGCGTTGTCAGCATTCAGGACTTTGCTCACGCCAGCGATTTTCGCTGCGGCTTCGGCCACCGGGCCTGCGCCCTGACCTGCTACCAGAACGTGGATGTCGCCGCCGATTTTGGCAGCAGCGGCCACGGTGTTCAGTGTGGCCGGGGCCAGCACTTTGTTGTCGTGTTCAGCAATAACCAAGATAGTCATTTAGATTACCTTCGCTTCGTTCTTGAGTTTTTCAACCAGTTCAGCCACCGACTTGACCTTGATGCCCGCGCTGCGTGCAGCCGGCGCTTCGACTTTCAGGGTCTTGTTGGTGGAGGCGGTGGAAACGCCCAAAGCGTCCGGAGTCAGCACTTCGAGAGGCTTCTTCTTGGCTTTCATGATGTTTGGCAGGGACGCGTAGCGCGGCTCGTTCAAACGCAGGTCGGTGGTGACGATGGCTGGCAGTTTCAGCGAAACGGTCTGCGCGCCGCCGTCGATTTCGCGGGTCACGGCAACGCTGTCGCCGGAGACTTCGACTTTCGAAGCGAAGGTGCCCTGACCGTAGCCGCTCAGTGCCGCGAGCATCTGGCCGGTCTGGTTGTTGTCGCTGTCGATCGCCTGTTTGCCAAGAATCACCAGCTGCGGCTGTTCCTTGTCGACAACAGCCTTGAGCAGCTTGGCCACGGCCAGCGAGGTCAGGTCTTCAGCGGATTCGACGAGGATGGCGCGATCGGCACCCAGAGCCAGTGCGGTACGCAGCTGCTCCTGAGCGGTGGTCGGGCCGATGGAGACGACGACGATTTCAGTCGCAACGCCCTTCTCTTTCAGGCGTACGGCTTCTTCCACGGCGATTTCGCAGAACGGGTTCATCGACATCTTGACGTTGGCGAGGTCGACGCCGGAATTGTCCGCCTTGACGCGGACCTTGACGTTGTAATCCACAACGCGTTTGACAGCTACAAGAACCTTCATGGATTCCTCGTTACTCTCCGGTGAAAAGAAAGTCGCCTAGGCGAACCTGGCGGATGATGCTCATCGGGCGACAAGGGCACCTCTAAAAACGCCGGCTTGAATGTGAGGTGATTCACTTCGCGAAGAGCGGTGACCGTTCGTCAGGGGTGACTGTCGGGTCATTCATTCTCACGCTGTGTAAACTGCGCGCCGGACTTGCGCTGCGCATCACCGTCTACTGCCTGTGCCCTGTCTTTAGAGGTGCTCTTGAAACCGCCAGTCTGCCTACGGCGAGCGCAAAACCGCCCGTATCTTGACCGGAACGCCCATTCTGGTCAATACGCCAAAATGCCCTGTCATAAGCCGCGCTTCTTTGATTTATCAGGGCTGGAGGCGATTCAAACAAACGTTTGTATTGGACGCTCGGAGTGGTGTAGATATAATGCGCCGCCTAGAGAGAAAGGTGGATTCGCCAATATTCCCTTTGACGTTAACGTAAAGGCAATACGGATGCGAGATCAAACCTCCATATTAGAAAAAAAACTGTTGAGCCTTGAGTAGGAGATAGCCTGTGGAACGCGAATACATGGAATTCGACGTCGTCATCGTCGGTGCCGGCCCCGCTGGTCTGTCCGCCGCCTGCCGCTTGAAGCAGAAGGCCGCTGACGCCGGTAAGGAAATCAGCGTCTGCGTGGTCGAAAAAGGCTCCGAAGTCGGTGCACACATCCTTTCCGGTGCGGTATTCGAACCCCGCGCCCTGAACGAACTGTTCCCGGACTGGAAAGAGCTCGGCGCGCCGCTGAACACGCCCGTCACACGCGATGACATTTTCGTGCTGAAAAACGCTGACAGCGCGCAGAAGATTCCTGACTTCTTTGTGCCCAAGACCATGCACAACGAAGGCAACTACATCATCTCCCTGGGCAACCTGTGCCGCTGGCTGGCTCAGCAGGCGGAAAACCTCGGTGTGGAAATCTACCCGGGCTTCGCCGCTCAGGAAGCGCTGATCGATGAAAACGGCGTAGTGCGCGGGATCATCACCGGTGATCTGGGCGTCGACCGCGAAGGCCATCCGAAAGAAGGCCTGTACACCCCTGGCATGGAACTGCGTGGCAAATACACGCTGTTCGCCGAAGGCTGCCGTGGCCACATCGGCAAGCAACTGATCAAGCGCTACAACCTCGACAGCGATGCCGACGTTCAGCACTACGGCATCGGCCTGAAAGAAATCTGGGAAATTGACCCGGCCAAGCATCAGCCAGGCCTGGTGGTGCACACCGCAGGCTGGCCGCTGGACATCATGGGCACCGAGAACACCGGCGGCTCGTTCCTCTATCACCTGGAAAACAATCAGGTGGTGGTCGGTCTGATCGTCGACCTGTCCTACAGCAACACTTACCTGTCGCCGTTCGATGAGTTCCAGCGCCTCAAGCATCACCCGGTGCTCAAGCAATATCTGGAAGGCGGCAAGCGCGTCAGCTATGGCGCCCGCGCCATCGCCAAGGGCGGCCTGAACTCGCTGCCGAAAATGGTCTTCAAGGGCGGCGCGCTGATCGGTTGCGACCTCGGCACCCTGAACTTCGCCAAGATCAAAGGCAGCCACACGGCGATGAAGTCCGGCATGCTCGCGGCGGAATCGGTGGCAGATGCGCTGTTCGCCGAGCAGGATTGCACCGTCGAACTGACCACTTACGTCGACGCATTCAAGAACAGCTGGCTGCACGAAGAATTGTTCGCCAGCCGTAACTTCGGCCCGGCGATTCACAAGTACGGCGCGATCATCGGCGGTGGTTTCAACTGGCTGGACCAGAACATCTTCGGCGGCAAACTGCCATTCACCCTGCGCGACACCAAGCCGGATTACGCCTGCCTCAAGCTCGCGGCCGACTGCAAGAAGATCGATTACCCGAAACCTGACGGCAAACTGAGTTTCGACAAACTCAGCTCGGTGTTCATCTCCGGTACCAACCACGAAGAAGAGCAGCCGTGCCACTTGAAGCTGACCGATCCGAGCATCCCGATCAGCAAAAACCTGCCGCTGTACGACGAACCGGCGCAGCGCTACTGCCCGGCCGGCGTATACGAAGTGATCACCAAGGAAGACGGCGAGAAGCGCTTCCAGATCAACGCCCAGAACTGCGTGCACTGCAAGACCTGTGACATCAAGGACCCTGCGCAGAACATCACCTGGGTGGCGCCGGAAGGCGCCGGCGGCCCGACTTACCCGAACATGTAAGTCGAAACGCTGAACAACAAGGCTCCCGAAATGGGGGCCTTTTTGTTGCCCAAAATTCCTCTGCCACCACAAAACAACTGTGGGAACGAGCCTGCTCGCTCCCACAAGGGATTATCGGTGGATCAGGCAGCGCGCTCATCCCCCGGACTGCGTTCGAAGTAGCGCTTGTATTCGCGACTGAATTGCGACGTGCTCTGATACCCCACCCGATGCGCCACCTGCGCGACACCCAGCCCCTCCGCCACCAGCAGCGTCTGCGCCTTCAACAAGCGCAAACGCTTCAGATACTGGACCGGCGACAACAATGTGCTGCGTTTGAAATGCTCATGAAACGTCGACACGCTCATGTTCGCGCAACCGGCCAGTGTCTCGACATTGAGCGGCTCGGTGTAATGCGCATGCAGATGGCTGATCGACGCCGCCACCCGGGCAAATTGCCCTTGTTGCTCGACCAACGCTCGCAACACATCCGCTTGCGGCCCGCGCAGCGCGACGAACAATAATTCGCGAACCCGCGCCGGGCCGAGAATCTGGCATTCCAGCGGATCGTGCAGACAGCTGAGCAGCCGTTCGACACAACCGCGCATGCCATCGTCGAGCACCACCGAGGTCATCGACTCCGGCGTCTGCGCCGGAATATGCCGCCCCGGCGCCAGCCCCATGGCCAGCACCAGTTCGCCGAGCAGGACGCGATCAATCGCCACCGACACACCGAGCAATGGCGCATCGGGCAAGGCAAAGGTTTCGCATTCGAACGGCACCGGCAGCGCCTGGATCAGGTAATGCCCGGCGCCGTATTCCATGGTTCGTGGGCCGAGGAACGCCAGTTTGCTGCCCTGGGCGATGATCATCAGGCTCGGCTCGTAGATATGCGGGCCACGGGCGACGTCGCAACTGGCGCGCAAAATCTGCACGCCGGGCAGGCCGGTCTGGCTGTAGCCATCGCGCAGCGCCAGTGGCTCGATCAGCGAAACCAGCCGGGCATTGGCATCAAGATGACGGGTCAACTGCATCGAATAGGTCTTCGTAAAATTCACGGAAAAGGGGATGAAAACATCATCGCAGATCCGCTGGCCAATGCGATCGCCGAAACCCGCATGCCGGAGGATTAGGCATGAGACCCGGAGAAATCGTCATGGCCGCACCCGCCTCTGGCGGCCAGAATTCACCGCCTCACTTGTCACTGTTTTTGCGAGGTCACCCCATGTACACCGCCATCGGCTATGCCGCCCAATCGGCCACCACTCCCCTCGCCCCGATGAAATTCGAACGCCGCAGCCCGCGCGCCGACGACGTGGCGATCGAAATTCTCTATTGCGGCGTCTGCCATTCCGACATCCATCAGGCACGCAACGAATGGGGCATCGCCGTTTATCCGCTGATGCCTGGCCATGAGATCGTGGGAAAAGTCACCGCAGTCGGTGCGAATGTCACCCGTCACAAGGTAGGCGATCTGGTTGGCGTCGGCTGCATGGTCGATTCCTGCCGCAGCTGCGAAGCCTGCCAGGCGAACCTCGAGCAATATTGCCTCGAAGGCCCGACCATGACTTACGCCACCCCGGACCGGGTCGATGGCAGCAACACCATGGGCGGTTATTCCGACAGCATCGTGGTCAGCGAACACTTCGTTGTGGGCATCCCCGAGAAACTCGCTCTGGCCAGCGCCGCACCGATTCTCTGTGCCGGTATCACCACTTACTCGCCGCTGAAGCACTACGGCGTCAAGGCCGGTGACAAGGTCGGGATTCTCGGCATGGGCGGCCTCGGCCACATGGGCATCAAGTTCGCCAAGGCCATGGGCGCCGAAGTCACGCTGTTCACACGCTCGGCGAGCAAGGCTGAAGAAGGTCGCCGTCAGGGCGCCGATCACGTCATCGTATCCACCGATGCCGAGCAGATGAAGGCCGCGGCCGGCTACTTCGACTTCCTGCTCGACACCATTCCGGTGCAGCACGATTTGAACCCGTACCTCGACACCCTGCGTTTCGACGGTGTGCACATTCTGGTCGGCCTGATCGAGCCGGTGAACCCGCCCGTCCACGCCGGCAAACTGGTGATGAGCCGCCGCGTGCTGGCCGGTTCCTTGATCGGCGGTATCGCCGAGACCCAGGAAGTGCTGGATTTCTGCGCCGAGCACAACATCACCTGCGACATCGAAATGCTCGACATCCGCCAGATCAACGAAGCCTACGCGCGGATGATTGCCGGTGACGTCAAGTACCGTTTCGTCATCGACATGGCCACGCTGAAGGCCTAAACCTTCACGGCTTACACCTTCAAGCCCAGCTCCGCCGACAGCCGGGTTGTGACCCCTTTCAGCAGGGGGATCAACTCGGCCATTTTTTCCAGCGGCATGTACGGCACGGTGCTGGCGATACTGATCGCCGCGACGATGCCCTTGCTCGCATCACGAATCGGCGCCGCCACGCAGCGGATCGACGGTTCGTTGTCTTCCAGATCGAACGCGTAGCCACCGGCAACGTATTCGCCCATGCGCTGCTCAAGCTGTTCCCACGACTGCTGGGGATGCTGCGGCCAGAACTGACTTTTCCCACCTGCCGGCAGGCTGATGTCATACAGCCGCCGCCAATCCTGCGGCGAATCATCGAGCATCAAGGCCTTGCCGATCCCGGTGCGCACCAGCGGCATGCGATGGCCAACCCGCGAGCGCATTTCCGGGCCGTTGCGTCCTGGATTCTTCAGCAGGTACAGCACTTCGTCGCCTTCGCGGATTCCGAGGTGCACGGTATCGCCAGTCAGTGCCGAGAGCTCGTCCAGATACGGCCCGGCCAGGGTCACCAGCGGCAACTCTTCACGGGCCTGAAAGCCCAGTTCGATCAGTTTCGGCCCGAGCAGATAACCGATCTGCGGCACCACGCGCAGATAACGCTCGTCGACCAGGCAACTGGCCAGACGATGGGTGGTGCTGCGCGTGGTGCCGATCAGCCGGGCAATCTCCTTGAGATCACGCGCGCCACTGGCCACCGCCTGCACTACACCGAGGCCGCGCAGCAGCGTCTGGGTGCCGGTGGGCGCGGCGTCCTTGGTTTTTTCCGGGGCGTCTTCCTGCATATCCAGCCTTTTACCGTTGAGCGAAGGAACGGGCGGCATTATGGTCGCCCGAGACTGAGCACTACAACTCGATACGCTCGACCTTGCCCACCAGCAGCACGTAGGACAAGGCACCGACCAGTGCGAGCACGGCGATGTAGGTGATCGCCGGCGCGAACGAATCGCCGCTGGCGAGGAAGCCGATCACGATCGGCGTAGCAATCGCCGACAGGTTGCCGATGAAGTTGAACACGCCACCGGTCAGACCGAGCAACCGCGCCGGTGCCAGCGTCGACACCAGTGACCAGGTGATCGACGCCAGACCGTTGCCAAAAAATGCCAGGGCGAGGAAGGCAATCACCAGCGGCGTCGACTCGACAAAGTTGGCGCCGATGATCGAAGTCGAAATCAGCAGCCCGCCAATGATCGGCAGTTTGCGCGCGAAGCCCACGGTGTAGCCGCGCCGGATCAGGAAGTCGGAAAAGAATCCCGAGCACAACACGCCGACGAACGCGGCAAGAAATGGCAGCGATGCGAGCAGACCGGACTTGATGAAGTCCATGCCGCGATATTTCACCAGATAGGTCGGAAACCAGGTGAGGAAGAACCACAGCGTCGAGTTCAGGCAGAACTGGCCGAGGTAGATGCCCCACAACTTGCGCTTGCTGAGGACGATGCCCAGATCGGTCCAACTGAATTTGGCTTTGACCTTGGCCGCCTCGGCCTGGATATCGACCAGCCCGCCGCCTTCGCGGATCAGGTCGATTTCCGCCTGATTGGTGCCTTTGAAATCGCGCGGCTCGCGATACACCGCGTACCAGATCATTGCCCAGAGAATGCCCACCGCACCGGTGGCGACGAACACCATGTGCCAGCCGAATGCATGTTGCAGCCACGCCAGCACCGGGGTCAGGAAGGCCAGGCCGACAAACTGTCCGGAGGTGTAGAAACCGATCGCCGTGGCGCGCTCGCGCTCAGGAAACCAGGTGGTGACCACGCGGCTGTTGATCGGATAGGCGGGCGCCTCCAGCGCACCGACGGCCATGCGCAGCACAAACAGCGCGATGAAGCTGCTGACGAAACCGAGCATCACCGTGGCCACCGACCACAGCAGCAGCGCGACGCTGTAAAGGATGCGCGGCGGCACGCGATCGACCAGCCAGCCGCCGGGGATCTGCATGGCAGCGTAAGTCCAGCCGAAGGCGGAGAAGATCAGACCGACGTGAACCGGATCGATGCCCAGCTCACTGGTCAGCGCCGGCGCGGCAATCGACAGGTTGCTGCGGTCGAGGTAATTGATGACCACGGTGATGAACAGCAACACCATGATGAAAAATCGCTTGCGGCTAGGCGTGACTAAAGACGCCTGCCCGGAGAGGGTGTGCGTTTGCATGAGAGATGCCTCTTTTTATGTTTGTTGAGGTCATGACGCAGATCTCCTCTCCCTCGGAGAACTGATCGTTCCCACGCTCCGCGTGGGAATGCAGCCCGGGACGCTCCGCGTCCCAGCAGCGGACGCAGAGCGTCCATTGAGGCATTCCCACGCAGAGCGTGGGAACGATCTGATGCTAGCGAGTCAGAGACTCACCACTCGGCAAAGCTGCCATCGGCATGACGCCAGATCGGGTTGCGCCAGCGGTGGCCGACGGCGGCACGCTCGATCACGTATTCCTCGTTGATCTCGATGCCCAGCCCCGGGCCGTTCGGGATCTTGACGAAGCCTTGGTCGTAGTCGAAGACGCGCGGATCCTTCACATAGTCGAGCAAGTCGTTGCTCTCGTTGTAATGGATGCCCAGGCTCTGCTCCTGGATAAACGCGTTGTAACAAGCCGCGTCGAGTTGCAAACACGCCGCCAGGGCGATCGGTCCCAGCGGGCAATGCAGCGCCAGCGCGACGTCGTAGGCTTCGGCCATGTTGGCGATCTTGCGGGTTTCGGTGATGCCGCCAGCGTGGGAAGCATCCGGCTGGATAATGTCGACGTAGCCTTCGCTCAACACCCGTTTAAAGTCCCAACGCGAGAACAGCCGCTCGCCGAGGGCAATCGGCGTGCTGGTCAGCGGCGCCAGTTCTTTCAGCGCTTCGTAGTTTTCGCTGAGCACCGGTTCTTCGATGAACATCAGTTTGTACGGGTCGAGCTCCTTCATCAGCACCTTGGC
This sequence comes from Pseudomonas sp. Sample_20, assembly GCF_004307585.1. Lineage (NCBI taxonomy): Bacteria > Pseudomonadati > Pseudomonadota > Gammaproteobacteria > Pseudomonadales > Pseudomonadaceae > Pseudomonas > Pseudomonas sp. Sample_20. The sequence continues at coordinate 31,666 of NZ_RCOA01000044.1, forward strand.
CATCGGCTTGTGCACGCGGCCGTGGAAGTCGACGCCGATACCGACGTTCGGCCCCACCGCATCACGTACGGCGGCAACGTTGGCCAGGGCGAGGTCGACTTTCTCGAAGGTGTCGAGGAACTGCAGTTCTTCGGTGCCGTTCATTTTTACCGCCGTGAAACCACGGCTCACTGCTTCTTTCGCCGCACGCGCGGTGTCGGCCGGACGGTCGCCGCCGATCCACGAATAGACACGAATCTTGTCGCGCACCTGGCCACCGAGCAGATCGCTGACCGACACGCCGAGGGCCTTGCCCTTGATGTCCCACAGCGCTTGGTCGATACCGGCCAGCGCGCTCATGTGAATCGCGCCGCCACGGTAGAAGCCGCCGCGATAGAGCACGGTCCAGATGTCTTCAATATTGCGTGGGTCTTTGCCGATCAGGTAGTCGGACAATTCTTCCACCGCAGCAGCTACGGTATGCGCGCGCCCTTCGACCACAGGCTCGCCCCAACCGGTCACGCCCTCGTCGGTTTCGACCTTGAGGAAGCACCAGCGCGGCGGAACGATGAAGGTCGTGAGTTTGGTGATTTTCATCTCTGCTCTCTTTTGTAAATGCAGCTTTTATTAGATGCAGCGCACACAGCGCCAAAATTCTTAACGCAGGGCTTTCCAGGCAGCCACGTAGGCCTTGGCATTGACCGCCACCTGCTCGGGCGTCATGCCCGGTTTGAACAGGCCGGAACCGAGGCCGAAACCTTTCACACCGGCATCGATAAAGGCCTGCATGTTGTCCGGCGTAATGCCGCCGACCGGCGCCAGCACCGTGCCGGCTGGCAATACCGCGAGCCAGGCTTTGACGACGGCCGGATTCATTTGCTCGGCCGGAAACAGCTTGAGAATGTCCGCGCCCTCGGCCAATGCGGCGAAGGCTTCGGTCGGCGTGGCCACGCCAGGCGACAGGTACAGCCCCGCCGCTTTCGCCGCGCGCAACACCTTGGCATCGCTGTGCGGCATGACGATCACTTGGCCGCCAGCCGCTTTGACCTGCTCGACCTGCTCGGGGCTGAGCACCGTGCCGGCACCGATCAGGCAATCGGCGGGCAGCGCATCACGCAGGATGCGGATACTTTCGTACGGCGATGGGGAATTGAGCGGTACTTCGATGACGCGAAATCCGGCGGAATACAGGACTTCACCGACAGCCGCCGCTTCCTGCGGTTGCAGGCCACGCAGAATCGCGATCAGACCGTTTTGTGCCAGTGCTTGCTTGAGCATGTCAGGCCTCCAGTCAGGGTTAACGGGATGAGGAATCGATCAGTCCGGCGGCGCGCGCCAGTTGCCACAGGCCACGCTCGGTGGCCTGCTCGGCCAGCGTCACCTGAGCAAAGCCGCAGGCGTCGAGGGCGCGTCGATAGCGTGAGCACAATTGCGCATTGCCGATGAGCACAATCGATGGAAGATTCGCTTGATTGCGCCGGCGCCGCTGCACATTGGCGAGCGCGGCCAGCTCATGGCCGATCATCAGGCCGGACAGATAATCTGCCTGAGCGCTCGGGTTCAGTTCGCCGGTCAGGCCGAGGGTACGGGCGCTGAACAAGGTCGACAGCACACCTAGCTCGGCATCTGTCGACAGCGCGATTTGCACGCCGCGATCAAACGCCTGCGCGTCGAAGGTCGCGCTCGGTTGCTGGGTACGGCCAAGGATGCTGTGCTCGCTGAGCACGGCGAAGACTTCGCCGGTCATGAACGTGTCGAAATGGGTGATGCGGCCATCGACCACTTCCACCCATTTCGAGTGGCTGCCGGGCAGGCCGATCAACAGATCGTTACCCGCCTCGGCCGGCAGACTTTGCAGCACGCCGAGGACTTGGGTTTCTTCGCCGCGCATCACGTTGGGCAGACGCGAACGCTGGATCACGCCCGGGACGATATGCACCGGCGTACCGCGAAGACTGACAACGGTTTGTAGGGAATTTCCGAGATGGGCGACGTCGGCCGGCGTCTCGCAGTAAGCCGCCTCGCGCCAGCCCTGTGCACTGCCGACCATGCCGCAAGCGATTACCGGCAGATCCGGCTGCGCATCGAGCCAGTCACCACAGGCTTCGTCGAAGGCCAGTTCAAAACCATCGGCGCATTCACGGCCGTGGATGATTCGCGGGGTCTTGGGCAACTGCATGATCCCGGACGACAGCGCACGCTGCTCGAGCACCACACCGTCCGCCGCGAGTTTGTAAGCACGTAATGAGGTCGTCCCCCAATCGAGCGCGATTAATTGCGCCTGCATCGCTTCACCTGTTTTGTTTTTGGCAGTGAGTGCGATGGACTATAAACCCGAGGGACGGGAAATCTCAATATATAAATATCAATCCCACATTATGGGAAAATCAACAGTAACGGTATCACCTCACTCAAAGCGCCCCCTCTTGGGCTGCAACGATGGCGATCGAAGGGCCGAGTCAGGCTTGCACGGACAAAAATGCAAGGTTCGCCATGCCGCTGCGGTCGGGAAATACTCAGGGAGAGCGGCCCTCGAAAGAGGCAAGGCCGGACGGGATACTTTTTATTTTGCAGGTCCAGTTGTCAGCAAATCCGCGCTAGGTACCCGCATAATCTTGGAAAAATACGTCTTGTATGTAGTGGAGTGGACTCTATAAACACAGGAAAAGGAATCTCTGGCTTTTAAAAAGGGATCCAGTGTTTCCCCTTTCAGGCGCCTTTCTCCCCCCTCATCGTCTACCGACTCGTCAAAAATGACATCTGCTCTATAGATTAACGAGTCCGGCGAAACTCTCTCGATAAACCCGAAGCCGGACTGTTTAATTCGGTGTGCCTGAGAGAAATCAAGGTCATTCGTCAACGAGCAGACCAGCCCACGCCCTATAGACGACTTGAACAGGCCGAGAAGTTCCACGTCGGACTTGAAATAAACTTGATAAATTCCGGTAGTACGAAGCCGCTCTGTCTTTTCGTATTTGAGGTTAGCAATGGGCCGACCATGATTCAAAGAACAAGCCGAGAGTACCGACATACATATTGTCAAGATTAAAACCTTCACAGGTAGTTACCCCTTAATCCATTTGAATATTGACTCCGCTACAATCTGTCGCGCTGACTTTCCACCGGGCAAGGCGTGAGCATACATAGAGTTGGCATCTGCGTGATTGATATCGAGCCGCCCCATGACGTTCGGTCCTTCGGAGATCTCCCATTGCTCACCGAAGTCTGCAACCAGATCTGACAGGTTCCAATCGACCGCAGCTGCCCTGATATTTACCCAATACTGCGCTTTAGGCTTGGGAACCTGACGATATATTTTCGAAATACCATATACGATTTTGCCGTGTCCTACGGGATCCAGGGTCACCAAAATTTTTATTTTGAAACCGCGCTCGGTTAAAATCGCAGACAAATGAGCACCGTTCCAGCCGCCCAAACTGTGGCCAATGATATAAATCGCAGTATTGCAACTTGGAATTTTTCGAATAACGTTACGCTCCAAATCCTCCTCACTCATAAATGAGTTATAACCAAGAGGCAACGTCGTACAAGATTTCTGTATTTCCAGCGCTTCGATGTCCGCGTCGACCATGTCTCGCACATAGTCGACATTGTGATTGGGACCATCAACGTAATACCGTTCCTGATCGCCAGCTCCACCAACAAGAAAAACCATTGCATCGCGGACGCTTACTGTTACTTGCTTGACCGATTGATCTGTCTTGCAAGTAAGTGTATGACTCACCGGATCCCTTTTCGCCATTGGCGGTGGTGGAGCCTCTGCTGTAGCACTTCCATTTGCCATCTCTAATTACTCCACAAATAATTTAATCGTCTCAGCCAGGTGCGAACTGACGGTATGGGTAAATCCCGCCGCATCCGTCACGCCAGACTCTTCACTGCCGTCACCCCGCTGAATGATGTAAGGGTGATAAGAGACCGGCTCTCCGGTGTCCTGATTGACTACTTGCAACCTGTCAGTGAAATGCACCGGCATCGGCAACAGCCCACTAAATGCGGCCCCTCCCCCACTTTGGCCGATGATCACCGTGCCCGAGCCACCGATCACGACATTGCCATGCCCACCAGTGCTATCGAGCATCGCGGCATTCAGGCCGTTAATGAAAACAGTGCCGGAGACCGCTCCGGTGATAGGGCTGCCACACGCTGATTTATCGGTCATGCGTGCAGCAGCGAGGCCGTCGAAGAATACGTTCGGCGAGCCGGAGACAATCGGGTTGGTGCCGTGACCTGGCAGTGGGCAGGCGGTTGGGTCGGTGACGCGAGCTGCGGGTTTACCACTCAATTCAAAGCTCCTTGCTTAAGGGGTGCCGGGGATGGCTGATAGATGTCGATGTCGGTCGCGACAAAGCGCCAGCGATTATCGACCGGGTCGAACAGAGCATGACAATGCTCACGGCTTTCAGGTGCTGTCGCGGTTTGTATGGCACGCCAGGCTTCGTTGGCTTGCCAACTCAACTCGGCAGGCGTTGCATCATCAAGTTCGTTGAGCCAGGCGTTGTAGTTACGCAGGTGATTGCGCTCGAAAGTCGATTGCAGCAAGTCGCCCATTTCCACGCCAAGGTCCAGATGATGCCTGGAGGTCCAGCGCCCTACTTCGGAGTAGACGTGCCAGCCCATCGGGATCAACGCACCGTTTTTCAACAGAGAATGACCGGCGAGAGCGACGAAGCCGCAACTGACGTGCAGCATCAGCCAGCCTTGATGGGCGTCGATAATCGCTGTGGGATCAAAGGTTCTCAGCGCTACCACGCGGTAGTCGCCAAGGTCGGCACTGCGCGTCATCAACTCGGCATCAAGCCGCGACACGAAAGCCCGTATAGCCAGGCCGCCAGTGCGCTGGGCCATGCAGAGAATTTCGACAGCCTGTCGATTCGGGTCGTCAGAAGAGCCGGTGGTTTTCACCAGACCATACAGACGCATGGACGCCTGCAGTCCGCTCATAGCTGGTCACTCATTGACGCAGCGAGGGCTCCACAGGCGCGGAGAAATTTTGCCAGATGCATTGCAGGTGTCGTCCGTGAGCGCGCAAAAATGGCGCACAGAATGCCGGACTAGAGCGGTGGCGACAACTGAATCAGTAGTAGATTGCCATCATTGTGCTCAGCCCTCGGCAAATTCGCGCAACACCTTGCCATCCATGCGATACCGCACCCATTCCTCCTGCGGTTGCGCACCGAGCGACTTGTAGAATTCGATGGCCGGGGTGTTCCATTCCAGCACGCTCCATTCGAAGCGGCCGCAGTCGTTGGCGCAGGCGATTTTTGCCAAGTGGCGCAGCAGGGTTTTGCCGGCGCCGCCGCCACGTTGTTCGGGGGTGATGTAGAGGTCTTCGAGGTACAGGCAATTGCTGCCCAGCCACGTTGAATAACTGAAGAAGAACACCGCGAAGCCGATCGGCAAGCCGTCGCGCAGGCAGATCAGGCCGTGGGCGGTGGCGCCTTCGCCGAACAGGCTGCGTTCGATGTCAGCGACGCTGGCGATGACTTCGTGACGGGCCTTCTCGAAATCTGCCAGTTCGGTGATGAAGGTGAGGATTTGCGGCGCATCGCTGGGGGTCGCCGGGCGGATTTCGATCGTCATGAACGGGCCTTGTCTGCAAATTAAAGCGCCATACTAAGGCGCGCAGCGGCACTCGTCACATGGCAAACATACTGATCTGCCCAATTTGCTGAACACTGTTGCCCTTGTGGGAGCGAGCCTGCTCGCGAAAGCATTCTGTCAGTTGAATCAACGTCTGACTGAAATGACGCTTTCGCGAGCAGGCTCGCTCCCACAGTTGATATCGCAAATTCTGAAAGGATGCTTATGACCGTTAACTGTTTTGCGCCGTTGGAAGCACTGGCATCAGCGCTGATTCGGCACACACTGGAGTCGTCAGATGACGGCGCCCACGACATCGCCCACCTGCAGCGGGTCTGGCACACCGCACGCACCCTGCATACAACCGAAGGCGGCGATCTGGAGGTTTTGCTCGCAGCGGTGCTGTTGCACGACTGCGTATCGGTCGAAAAAAACTCGCCGCTACGCTCGCAAGCTTCGCGTCTGGCAGCGGACAAAGCTTCTTCCGTGCTGAAGGAATTGGACTGGCCCAACGAGAAAATCAGCAACGTCGCCCACGCCATCGAAGCCCACAGCTTCTCTGCCAACATCACCCCAATCACTCTCGAAGCGAAAATCGTCCAGGACGCCGATCGCCTCGACTCGCTGGGCATGCTCGGTGTTGCCCGAACCTTTTATGTGGCCGGGCGCATGGGCTCGGCGCTGTACGACTCGCAGGATCCCGAAGCGCTTGAGCGTGAGTACGATGACACGCGTTTTTGCCTCGATCATTTCCAGACCAAACTGCTACATCTGGCCGACGGTTTTCAAACGGTGACCGGTCAGCGCCTGGCGCACATTCGTCATCAACGACTGAAGGGTTTCATGGAGCAGTTCAAGGAGGAAATTGGCATCGTCTGAACAGCAGCCACATGACCCCGGCGAAGACCGTTCGTCGATCATCAGGCACCAATCCGTCATCAGGGCTGACCAACCAAGTGTAAGGATTCCAATCACTGGAGAAGCCCTATGATCTCGTCAAGGTTGACCGCTTTAGTCTTCAGCGCCCTGCTTTGCCCTGCGGTGTTCGCCGCCTCGTCCACGGCAGCGGGCACTGGCCCTACCGATCCGACCCCGCCACGCGCGCCCGCCATCAACAGTGCCCCCGGAATGAACACCGATGGCTCCGGCATGCCGCTGATCAATCAGCCACCCGCCACCGGCACCGACCCGCGCACTCAAGGCAGTGACCCGGGGCGTCAGGGTGGCATGAACACGCCTGATTCTCCTGCCACTGCGCCTGACAATGCCGGCCCCGGTGTCGGCTCGAAAACCACCACAGGTGGCTCCGGTTCCGAAGGTGCCGGTCAGTAGTTCGCCGACGCGAGCGCCCTATTCACTCCCATGAAGAGGTAACCATGAACGTCGACAAAGACCTGGAAAAAGAAGTCCTCACCCGCCTGCTGCACGCGCATCCCAACGGTTTGGGCAAAGAGGTGCTGGACAATTACCGGGGCGAGAAAGTCGTGGCCAGCGCCCTCGCCGCCCTGCAGGATCGCGGGCTGATTCATCATGGTCATGTGACCATGAGCGAAGCGGGTGAACACTCGCTGAACCTGCCGATCAAGCTGAGTTCTGCCGGCGTCGAAGCGGCGCGCAAACTGGATCTGCAGTAGTGCCAAGCCGCTCGCCGTCGAAGCGGCGAGCGGCCGGATCCGCAACTTGAGGAGAAATCCCATGCCTCGTGGAAGCAAAGACAAATACACCAGCGAACAGAAGCGCAAAGCCGAACACATCGAAGACAGCTATGAGAAAAAGGGCGTGTCGAAAGATGAGGCTGAGGCGCGCGCTTGGGCGACGGTGAACAAACAATCCGGTGGCGGCGAGAAGTCCGGCGGTTCGGGACGCAAGAAGCCCGCCAGTGCCAAGTCGGAAGATCGCAAAGAGTCGTCGCGGCGCGCGGTGGTCAGTCGCAAGGGACATTCGCGTAACAGCGAAACTTCGAAGGATACGCAGACTGTCGATAGCCTGATGAAGGAAGCCCGAGCGAAGAATATTCCGGGGCGCTCATCGATGCGCAAGCAGGAGTTGATCGAGGCGTTGCGCAAGGCGAGCTAGAACGACGCCCACTGTAGGAACCGCCGAAGGCTGCGATCTTTTGCTTTTCAAGATCAAAAGATCGCAGCCTTCGGCAGCTCCTACAGAAGATTTGTGTACGACGTAGATCCAATGTGGGAGCGAGCTTGCTCGCGAAGGCCTCATGTCAGTCGCGGCAGGACTGACAGATAAAAGCATCCACCTCACCCGCCCCCGGCGATGTAGCCGGTCCCCAGCGAGTCACCGCCAGCGCCGCCGCCGCATTGGCCCGCCGCGCCGCTTCCGGTGCCTCCAACCCCTGCGCCAATCCAGCAACAAACACCCCGGCATGCGCATCACCGGCGCCATTGCTGTCCACCGCTTTGACAACAAACCCCGGCACTTGTCGACGCTCGCCCCGCTGCTGAATCCAGCAACCCTGCGGCCCGTCGCGCACCACCATCAGCACACTTTCCGGCAGCAGTTCCGCGAGGCGATCCATCGCTATACCAATCTCATCGGCTCCGGTAAACCGCAGCGCCTCGACACTGTTGCTGGTCCACACATCAATGCGCGGCAGCAACGTCTGCATCATTGGCGAATCGGGCGACTCCACCAACGGCCCCGGATCGAACACCACATTGACCGACGCCGGCAGCGCCAGCGTCCAGTCGAGCAACGCCTGCGCCTTGCCCTCGTGCAGCAGACTGTAACCGCTGAGATAAACGTAATCGCCGGGCTCGGCAGCCACGCTGTTAAGGTCCTCCCCGGTCACCTCGCCTTCGGCGCCGATGTAGGAAATGAAACTGCGTTCAGCCGAGGCATCGGTCAGCGCCACACACAGACCGGTGTCGCGCTCGGCCGGTTCGCGGATGCCGATGCCGATACCTTCCGCCTGCATCGCTTGGCGCGCCAGGTCACCGAAACGCCCCGTGCCATGGCGACCGAGGTAAACCACCGGCAGACCGTTACGCACCGCAGCGGCCATCACGTTGAAGCCGCCACCGGCTTCGAACCCCGCCGACTGCGCCAGCACGTCGCCGCCAATCTGCGGCAGTTTTTCCACGGCCATGACCAGGTCGATGATGACCTGGCCGGTGTGCAACATCTTAGGCATGAGCATTCTCGGGTTGCGCGGCGCGACGATCTTTCGCGCCGCCAAGTATCAGGTAAATGCCACCGGCGACGACGAAGGTCACGATCCAGCCGAGGCCGTTGTGGCCCAGCCAGGAGTCGGACAGAACGCCCTTGAACCAGACGTTTTCTGCCGTGGTGCCGATGGTAGTGAAGCTGAAACCAAGGACGATGGCGATCGCCCAGGCGCCAAACGCGCGCCACTCGATGCCGCCGCGATACCAATAGGCGCTGCTCGGGCCGACGTCGAGCAGGTCTTTGGGGCTGTAGTAGTGACGGTGAATCAGGTCGACTACGAAGATCCCCACCCAGGCAGTGATCGGCACTGCCAGCAGGGAAATGAAGGTGATGAACGGGCCGTAGAAACTGTCGGCGATCAGCATGAAGTAGATCGAGCCGACGAAGATCGCGACGATATCCACCACTACCGCGTAGACCCGTTTGACCTTCAGGCCCAGGGTCAGCGTGGTCAGGCCGGCGGAGTACACCGACAGGTTGTTCGACAGCAGCAGACCGCCGAACGCGGTGATCAGGTACGGCACGGCCATCCACGTCGGCAGCATGTCGCGGATCGCCACGATCGGATCAGTCGCCGACGCCAGATCATTGTTGCCCACCGACAACAAGCCGCCGAGGGTGATCAGCAGCACCAGCGGAATCCCTGCGCCGAACGCCGCCGACGCCACCAGGCGCACAGCCTTGACGCTGCGATGCTGATAGCGCGACATGTCAGCGCCAGCGTTGGCCCAGCCGATACCAGTGCCGGCGGCCATGGTGCCGATGCCGATGATCATTGCGCTCAGCGGTGCTGGCGTGGCGTTGAACACCGCACTCCAGTCGATCGTCGCGCAGAGAAAACCACCGACGAGAATGTTCAGCGCACCGAACACGTACGTCGCCCACTTCTGGATCACCAGCAAAGTCGCGTGGCCGAGGCCGGACACTGACAAGGTCAGCAGGACGAAGATGGCGATAAAGATCAGCGTCAGTATCGGCGCACTTTTCGCCTCGACCGGCGAGCCGAACAGGATCGAGCACAGCGACAACAGCACGAACGCGGCGGTGGTGGTGTTGACGGTTTCCCAACCCAGACGCGACATCAGCGAAACCAGCGTCGGGCCGATGTTGCCGCGCACGCCGAAAATTGCCCGGGACAGCGTCAGGCTCGGCGCGCGGCCACGCCGCCCGGCAATCGAAATGATCCCGACCACGGCAAACGAACCGGCGGCACCAAGAATCGCGACGATGATCGCCTGCCAGATCGCCAATCCGCGAAACGCCACCAGTGTCGCGCCCAGCGGCAGGCCGAGGATGGAAATATTCGCCGCAAACCAGACCCAGAACAGTTGCAGCGGATGACCGTTGCACTCCGCCTCCGGCACCGGCTCGATGCCCCGGGTTTCCAATTGCCCGACGCTTTGCCCGGCGGTTGATGAACTCATGAAGATGCTCCTGTTTGCCTTTTTTGTGGTTGTGGCAATGATGCAAAACGACAAGACAACCGGCCTTCCGAGGCCTGTCTGTGCGATCCATTGCGGGTTAAGTATTCGACTATGCAGTGCGGCCTTCGCGAGCAAGCTCGCTCCCACAGGGTATGTGAACGCCACAAATCCAATGTGGGAGCGAGCTTGCTCGCGAAGGCGGCAGCCCAATCAGCGCAAGGCCAACAGCCCCTGCACCAAAGGCTCAAGCTCCAGCTGATTAACAGCTTTCACCGTTTCGATCATCGGCTCCGGCCAGCACTCAAGCCCCAGGCAAGCCCCGAGCATAGCGCCAAGAATCGCCGCGATGGTATCCGTGTCGCCGCCCAGGCTGGCAGCCATGCACAGCGCTTCGAATGCCGTCATCTCACCGATGGCCACTTGCTGGGCCAGGGCGAATGAAACCACCACCGACTCCTGCGACGCCACCGATGTACCGATCACGTCATAGAGCAGATCGGCAAGCAATGCTTTGTCGCTGTCGACGCTGATACTGCGCGCCCAACTGATACGCGAGGCTATGCGCCCGCCAGCCAACCAACGCCCGTGGGCTTCGGCCTGCTGGGCGATCTGCTGGCCGAGGTTCAGCGCCTCGCCGAGATCGACGTCATTGATGCCAGCAGAGACCACCGCCGCCACCGCCGCCGCACTGGAAATTCCCAGCGTGGTGTTATGCGTCACTTGGCAAGCCTGCACGACCGCTGCAATGAAGCGCTGCGGATCGGCCACGTTCGCGGCAATGCCCACCGGGGTAATGCGCATCGCCGCGCCATTGGTGGTGCCGTAGCGCCCCGCTTCTTCCGGGGAATGCCCGGCGAGGATCATTTCAATGGCGCGCTTGGTCGACGGGCCGAGCAAGTCCTGCGAGCCTTTGGCCTGCATCTCGGCTTCCCATTCGATCAAGCGCTGGGCGAGGACCGCCGGTTCGATGCGGCCTTGGCCTTCGACCAACAATTCACCGACCAGAATCGCCTGTTCGGTGTCATCGGTGATCGAGCCCTTGGGCATGTTCGCGGCGATCGGTTGCAGTGGGCCGGCGTCTTGCAGATCAGTGATCTGGCCGAAGCGCGCCTTGATCGTTTCGCGATCGAGCGATTGCGTCGGCATGCCCAGCGCGTCACCCAGGGCCAGACCATAGAAAGCGCCAAGCGCACGGTTGAGCGCGGTCATTTCGATTCTCCGAATTGCAGGTGCAGACGAAAGTGCACCGGGTCGAGCAGGCTTTCGACCTGTTCCATGAAACGGTTCTGCCGGTCGTAGGTGGTGCGCAGGGCTTTTAGAAACACCGTGCCGACCGGACGGCCGAGCAGCTCGGCGTCTTCGGCATTCAGCGGCTCGGCGCCGATCCACTGATCGCCGCGCTCGCCGATGTAGCCGTAGGCGGCCAGGGTGATGGTCAGGGAATTGTCGATCAGGCCAACGCGGGGCAGGCTTTCCAGGCCGCCGTTGGCCGGCATCAAGGATCGTTCGAGAGACACCAGCGTACCGTCGGTGGCGCGCCGGCGACGGTCGAGGGTGATGAATTGATCGGTGCCGAAACGCACCAGCAGATCCGGGCGAGTCACGGCTTCGAGGCGCAACACTTCGGTATTGATCAGCGCCCCGCTGTCTGCCAACGCCTGCGCCCAGCCGCTGCGCTGATCCAGCGCGACACCGTCGAAAGTGACGATGGAGCCGACACCGCTCTGCGTGGCGATGTAATTACGCCGCTTCAGTTCGGCCAGCGCCTCACGCAAGGTGCCACGGCTGACCTGGAATTCTTGAGCCAACTGATGTTCGCCGGGCAACAGAAAACCGTCCTCCATGAGGCCGCTCTCGATGCGTCGGACGAGCTCGTCGACCACCCGTTGTTTCTTGTCGAATCGTACCTGTCTAATCATGTACAAATTGATAACCGAAACGGTGCGTGGCGGGCAACAAAAATTTGAGCGAGGTGACCGGTGGAGAGGGCAAAATCAAGAGCCCCTCACCCTAGCCCTCTCCCGGAGGGAGAGGGGACTGAATGGGGGATGCTCAAGAGATACGCCGACCTGAAAGTGCTTCGCCGAATCCATAATCGACGAGAGCTTTCAGGTCGACGGATTACGCAAGACACCTCGGTCGGCCCCCTCGCCCTTTGGGAGAGGGCTGGGGTGAGGGGTAGCTTTTGACGTTACCGTTGTTTCAAGCGGTCAATGACCACGGCCAGCAACAGAATCGAACCCCGAATCACATACTGATAAAACGTATCGATGTTCTTCAGGTTCATCGCGTTCTCGATGATCGCCAGAATCAACACCCCGGCAATCACATGGCGAATCATGCCGATGCCGCCACTCAGCGAAACCCCGCCCAGTACGCAAGCCGAGATCACCGTCAGTTCAAAACCCTGACCAATCATCGGCTGCCCGGAAGTCATCCGCGAGGCCAGAATCACACCCGCCAGCGCACCGATCAAACCATGCACGGCGAAGATGATGATCTTGGTCCGGTCAACGTTGACGCCCGCCAGCAACGCCGCTTCCTGGTTGCCACCGATGGCCATGGTGTTGCGCCCGTAGGTGGTGTAGTTCAGCAGCCAGCCGAAAAACAGGAAGCAGACAATGGTGATCAGGATCGGCACCGGCACACCGAACAGCTGGCCGTTACCGAAGACGAAGAACGATTCCTGCGACACACCGACCGCTTTGCCGTTGGCAAAAATATAGGCCAGACCGCGAACGATCTGCATGGTCGCCAGCGTCGTGATCAACGCATTGACGCGCAACTTGGCAATCACGATGCCGTTGATCAGACCAACGATCAGGCCCATCACCAGTGCTGCGCTGACCCCGAGAAACACGCTGTTGGTGTCACGCATCACCACCGCCGCGACCACGCCGGCACAGGCGATCACTGAGCCGACCGAGAGGTCGAAGTGCCCGGACGCCAGGCAATAAAGCATGGTGCACGCGGCGATGCCGGTGGTGGAAATCGCCAGGCCCAGGCCACGCATGTTCAGCGGCGAGAGGAAGTTGTCGATCAGCAATGTGCAGGCGACGAAGATGCCGATCGCCGCCAGCAGCATGACCCAGTCATCGAGGAAGCGCCGCAGGTCCAGCGGTTTGCGCTCGGTCGGCAGGGTTTCGTTTTGCGTAGTCATCATAGTCACCTCTCAGTTCGCCACGCCGTCAGCGCGGTGGCGTGGCAAAGCCAGTTGCAGCAGGTTGGATTCATTGGCCTGGTCGCGGCTGACTTCGCCGCGCAGGGCGCCTTCGCACAGCACCAGGATGCGGTCGGAAATGCCCATCACTTCCATCAGATCGCTGGACACCACGATCACCGAAATACCGTCGGCGGCGAGGTTATGAATGATCTGGTAGATCTCGGCCTTGGCGCCGATATCGATGCCACGGGTCGGTTCGTCGAGCAGCAGGACTTTCATCGGCATCGACAGCCAGCGGCCGAGAATCGCCTTCTGCTGATTGCCGCCAGAAAGGAACTTGATCTGCTGGCCGGCGTGCGGGGTTTTTACTTTCAGGGCCTTGATCTGCTTGTCGGCGTTGCCCTTTTCCCACAGGCCGCGAATCAGGCAGCCGAGCCCGGAATGCGCACCACGGGCACTGATGTTGATGTTCTCGGCGACACTGGCCAGGGGGATGATGCCTTCTTTCTTGCGATCTTCCGGGCAGAGCAGAATGCCGGCGGCAATCGCGTCACGGGGCGAGCGCAGTTTCAGCTCATGACCGCGCAATTCGAGACGGCCGGCGGTGTTGCGCTCCAGGCCGCTGAGCAGGCGAAACAGCTCGGTGCGCCCTGCCCCGACGAGCCCGAACAGGCCAAGGATTTCGCCTTTGTGCGCTTCGAAACTGATCGGCTCGCGCAGGCCCGGGCCGAGCAGGCCGTCGACTTTCAACGCCACGGCGCCACGCGGGCGATGGCGGTAATCGTAGATGTCCTGAATGTCGCGGCCGACCATGCAGGTCACCAGTTGATCGTGGGTCAACTGGCTCATGTCCTCGAAGGTACGCACGTAGCGGCCGTCCTTGAACACGGTGACGGCGTCGCAAATACGGAAAACTTCTTCCATGCGATGGGACACGTAGAGCACCACTTTGCCTTCGTCGCGCAGACGACCGATGATCGCCATCAAGCGGTCGATCTCGCGTGCCGAGAGACTACTGGTCGGTTCGTCGAACGCGATAACGTGAGCGCCGCGCGACAGCGCTTTGGCGATTTCCACCAACTGCCGCTGCCCCAGCGACAAGCGTCCGACCTTGGTTTGCGGATCGATTTCGTCGGCCAGGCCTTTCAGGCAATTCAAGGCTTTCTGGCGCAGCTCACTGCGATTGATCAGGCCGAAACTCGCCGGCAGATGCCCGAGAAACAGGTTCTCGGCCACGGTCATTTCCGGGACCAGATGCAGTTCCTGGTGAATCACCGCGACGCCGCTGCCGATGCTGTCAGCGGTGGACTTGAAGGCCATCGCCTGATCGCCGATCTGCAGCTCGCCGCTGCTCGGAATGTAAGCACCACCGAGAATCTTCAGCAGGGTCGATTTGCCCGCGCCGTTCTCGCCCATCAAGGCATGAACCTGGCCGGGGTGGGCGACGAAGCTGATGCCGTCGAGCGCTTTCACGCCGGGAAAGGTCTTGCCGATCCCGTTGAAGCGCAGGCTGCCGCTGGCGCCATGTTGTTCTTGTGTCTGTACTTGCGCGTGCATAAAGCCACCTCTTCACACCGAAAAACGGCCCGGCTGCCCGGGCCGTCGCTGCCTCAGTTCCACAAGCCGATTTTTTCCAGCTCTTGCTTGAAGTTTTCGCGGGTGATCAGGGTGACGTCATCCATGGCGGTGTACTTCGGCGGCTCTTTGCCAGCGGTGATCCACTCGTACATCATCTCGGCGGTCTTGTAGCCCTCGATGTGCGGGCTTGGCAGCATCGAACCGAAGAAGCCGCTGTTAGGCTTTTTCAATTCGCCGATGGCGTCGGTGCCGTTGATGCCGATGCCGATCACGTTGCTCGCGGCAAAGCCTGCCGCTTCGGTAGCGCGCACGCCGCCGAGCACGGTGTTGTCGTTCATGCCGCCGATGATCAGGTTTTTCGCCGCGCTCGGCAGTTTCACCAGCGCCGAGTTGGTGGCGTCCATGCTGCCCGGTACGTCGAGGGTTTTCAGCGCGGCGAAGAGGATGTGGTCCTCCGGCATGCCGGCCTTCTTCAGGGCATCGACCGAACCGTCGGTGCGCTTCTTGCCGGTGTCGAGTTCGTTGTAGGTGTTGACCACCGCGTAGGTGTCTTTCCAGTCCCAGTTACGCTTCTTCGCTTCGGCAGCCATGGCGGCGCCCTGCTTCTGGCCGACTTCAAACGCGGCCATGCCCAGGTACGGCACGTCTTCCATGAACTTGCCGTTGGCATCGACGAAACGGTCGTCGACGGCAATCACTTTCAAGTCGTTGATCTTGGCTTTGGCCATGATGGCCGGGCCGAGGGACACGTCAGGCGGGCAGATCACAAAACCCTTGGCGCCGTTGGCGGCCAGACTATCGATGGCCGAGAGGGTCTTCTCGCCATCCGGCACGGCGATCTTGATCAGTTCAAAGCCTTTGTCCTTGGCGGCTTTTTCGGCAAAAGCCCATTCGGTCTGGAACCACGGTTCTTCGGCCTGCTTGACCAGAAAACCGATCTTCACCGCGTCGGCGGCGAGCAGCGCACTGCTCAGGCTGAACGCAGTGACCGCCAGGGCAGTGCTGCACAGGGTACGAATCCCGAAACGACGTTTCATCAGATGACTCCTTGTTATTTTTTTTGAGCAAGGTTTGAAAAGCGTTGAAGCGTTTTCTCAGTGAAGCTGTTTGAAAATAGTCATATCGTATGATGATTGGATTTCAAGCGTAGTTCAGCGCTGGAAATCCGTTTTGTTCAGTCGTGGTACATCACCGAGCGGCCACCATCGATGGTGATGCACGAAGCGTTGATAAACGGTGCCTCATCGCTGGCCAGAAATACCGCCGTCATTGCCACTTCGATCGGCTGGCCGATGCGCTTGGGCGGGTGCAGGTCAAAGGCGCGTTGACGCTCGGCATGCGGATCGGCAAAGCCATTCCAGTAATCGACGTTCAGCTGCGTTTCGATGTAGCCCGGCGCGATGGCGTTGACGCGAATGCCTTTGGCCGCGTATTCGATGCCGAGAGCGCGGGTCAGGCCGAGCAAGCCGTGCTTGGCTACCGGGTACGGGAAGCAACCGGGAATGATCTGGCTGGAATGGGTCGAGGCGATGTTGATAATGCTGCCCACGCCCTGCTCGATCATCTGCGGCAGCACCGCTTTGCAGCCATACCAGGCGCCGTCCAGGTCAATGGCGAAGCAGCGGCGCCAGTCTTCTTCCGTCATCTGCAAAGGATCGCGGAACACATTGACCCCGGCACAGTTGACCAACACATCGATGCGGCCATGCAATTCCACGGCGCGTCGGGCCAGGGCATGCAGATCCTGCTGATTCGATACGTCGACCTTGAGCGCCTGCACGTCATGGCCCTGATCGCGCCAGTGAGCGGCGACCTGCTCGACCTTGTCGGCCTGGATATCGCTGATGAGTAATCTGGCTTGCTGCGAGGCGAAGGCGGCGACGATGGCTTCGCCGATGCCCTGAGCGGCCCCGGTCAGCAGCACGACCTTGTTTTTCAGGCGCTCGCCTTTCGGCGGGGCCGGCACTGCCGGCAATGTCAGCGCTTCAGCCATGGCTCAGGCCTCCTGCACGCAGGCGCAAAAAAACCGGGCATCGGTCGATGTCCGGTTCTGACGGCTCGGCAAAACAAACAGGCAAGCATCGCCGGCGGCATTGAGCCGTGGCGAAAGGCGGATCCCGCTTGCGCGGGCGACAAGAATTCGCTGCATCACTTCACCTGTTTTGTTCTTTTTAAGTGTGAGTGCGTGTTACTGCTGGAGCCGACTATAAACCCGACCGCCAAATAATCTCAATATATAATTTTGCATCCCATATTTTGGGATCTAGCCAGCAAAACGCGTACAGGGTTTTCCTGCAACGTCGACGCGCATGCTCAGCACCGCGCCATCCAATGAATGATTCAGTGGACTCTTGGCGCTGGTGATGAATAAGGTTTTCAAGTCTTCGCCACCGAACACGCAACTGGTCGGGCGACTGACCGGCAGATCGATTTTGCGATCCACCTGCCCGTCCGGCGTCAGGCGCAACAGGCAACTGCCGTCCCAGCGTGCATTCCACACGTAGCCTTCGGCGTCCATCGCCGAGCCATCGGGACCACCGTGTCGATCGGACGAGTAGAACACCTGCGGCGCATCGAGACTGCCGTCGGTGCGGATGAAATATCGATTGAGTGTGCTGTCGAGACTTTCACCAAACAGCAGCGTGGTGCCGTCGTCACTCCACAGCAGGGTGTTGGGGATGCCCAGACCGAGCAGCAGCGGTGTCACGCGCTGATCGGGATCAATGCGGAACAGGCCTCCGGAACGGCGCACCAGCGGCAGATCCTCACCGTGCTCGCCGATGTTGTTCTGCATGGTGCCTAACCACAACCGGCCCAAGGCATCGCAACGGGCTTCGTTGGGCCGGTTGCCTGGTTGCGGGTCGGCGACGCAGAACAACGTCAAGCGTGGCTCGAGGCCGGGCGAATCGAGATCCAGCCGATAGACACCGCTGCTCAGCGTGACCAGCGCATCGCCGCTGGCGCAAGGAATGAAGGCGGAGATGTGCTCGGGCATCTGCCAGATCTGCACGTTCTGACCGATCAGGCGCAACGCTTGTTTACCGGCGATATCGACCCAGTACAACGCCTGGGTCGGCGCATCCCAGAACGGGCCTTCGCCGAGTTGCGCGCGGTGTTGGGTCAGGGCGGTGAACGGCATATCAAGTCCTTCTGAGTTGTTGTTTTACTGTGGGAGCGAGCTTGCTCGCGAAGGCGGAGTGTCAGTCAATGATGATTTATCTGACCTGACGCATTCGCGAGCAAGCTCGCTCCCACAGGATGTCTCGACATTTTCAGCTAGCTTTTCTATTGGCCATGACTTTCGGGTAAAAGCGTTTTATCGCCAGATCGGCGTTGTCGATCAAGGTCATGCACGCCCACACGCCACGAGTCGAATCGCGCGCGACGATGGCGTCGGCCATGTCTTTATGGATCGGCAAGGTGCGGCGCAGTTCATCGGGGTCGGCGGCGGAGACTTCAAACGACACCGCCAGCAACGCGCCGAGGGCCGGGACCATTTGTTCGATGAACTGATTATGGCTGGCGGCCAGGATGCATTCGTGGAAGGCCTGGTCGGCACGGTTGTAATCGATGCCACTGTCGACCGCACGCTCCAGTGCATTGAAAGCCAGTTGCACCGCTTCGATCTGCTCCGGCGTTGCGCGCTCACAGGCCCAGCGCACCGCCATCGGCTCGATGGTGCGGCGCAAATCCAGCAGGTCATCGACGAAGTTTTCCGGCAAGCCGTTGCGCGATAGCCAACCGACCACTTGCGGATCGAACAGATTCCAGCGCCGCACCGGCAACACTCGCGTGCCGACTTTCGGCCCGACTTCGAGCATGCCTTTGGCGACGAGGGTTTTGATGGCTTCGCGAATCACCGTGCGGCTGACACCAAGCTGTTCGCCCAGATCCGCCTCGACCTTGATGGTCTGCCCCGGCTTGACCTGACCGGCAGCAATCCAGCTGCCCAGCCAGTCAACGGTCGACGCATGAAAGCTGCTGGACATGAACACCTCAAGGCGAATCGCGATGGGTGCCTACGCTAATCATCATACGAATAACAGTCAATCGGATTTTTTCAGCTTGCGCAAACCATTGTGGGAGCGAGCCTGCTCGCGAAAGCGTCGCGTCAGTCAACATTGCTGGCGACTGATACAGCGCGTTCGCGAGCACGCTCGCTCCCACATTTTGATGTTGTGTCAGGGTTCCAGACCGATGCGAAAGAACTCGCCGCCACTCCACACGCCCAACCAGCGCTGACCATCGATCTCGCGGCTCACCGCCAGTTCCACCAACTGGTAAAACACATTGCGGTGAATCAGCGCTTCAAGGTTGCTGCGCACATGCACATAAGGCGCAGGCTCCTGGGTCTCAGGATTGATCTCGACACGGATCGGATGCTCAGTCCCTGCTTCGGTGGTTTCCTCGACATTGGTGGTAAAGCGCAAAACCTGCGCCTCGCCCTCGCCTTGCACTTCCACGGCAACCGCTACGAACGGCGCATCATCGACCTTGATGCCGACCTTCTCGACCGGGGTGATCAGGAAATAATCATCGCCGTCGCGGCGGATGATGGTGGAGAACAGTTTGACCATCGGCTTGCGCCCGATCGGCGTACCCAGGTAGTACCAGGTGCCGTCGCGGGCAATGCGCATGTCGATGTCGCCGCAGAAATCCGGGTTCCACAAATGCACCGGTGGCAGGCCTTTGGTCTTGGGGATCTGCCCCAGCAGGTCATTGGCTGTTTGCGGGTCACTCATGGCGTACTCCTTGATTACTGGTCGCCGATCCCCAGCAGGCTGCGTGCGTATTGCGCCAGCGGCGGACCGATGAGGTCTTCGGGTTTGGAGTCATGGAACGTCAGTAAACCGCCACGACTCTTGATCCGTGCAGTATCAATCAAATACTGGGTGCTGGTCTCGATCAACATGATCTGAATCACGCCGCCGTCGATACCGAGGCGATCCACGGCTTCCTGGTCCAGCCACTCGTCAGAGTTGCCGATGCGGTCGTCAGCCTTGGCGAAACGTGTGTACAGCAGATAATGCGCGCCGGCATCACGGGCTTCGCCCATGGCCTGATCGAGTCCTTCCGGCGCACGGGCGCGGCGGACCATCGGGAAATATTCGACAAAGCCCTTGAAGGCTTCTTCGGCGACCACGTTCGGCCGTGGATAGGAACCACCCGGTGGCGCGAACGCGCCCTGGGCGATGAAGATGAACGAGTCCGGCTGAATGCGGAGATTGTTCACCCGGCGGCTGTCGCTATGGTCCAGAAGCCCCGCATCGCTCATATGATAACGAGTGCCTTCGGCCATATCGCTGACATTCATGCAGCCGCCAAGCGCCAAAACGGCCAGCAGCAAAACCAGGCTACGCATCCTATTCCTCCAGAAGCCGGTGTCGGAAAACCGGCGAATGGCCGTTGGATGCAGCTTTTGCGCCAGCTCGGGATTTTCCTTGAAAGGCGTTCCCTGTGGGAGCGAGCCTGCTCGCGAAAGCGATTTTTCAGCCACCAATAATCTTCATGACAGTAGCGCCGCCAGAGAACGCCACCTCCTGCTTGTCACCCAACGCCTTGACCAGCAAACGTTGCAGCGCCGGCAACGCCTGATGACGCGGCTTGTCGAGCAGATCGCCGACATAGTGGCGGTTGCTCGACGACAGGCAGCCATGCAGCCAACCGGTCGATGACAGGCGCAAGCGCGAACAGGTGCGGCAGAACGGCACGCTTTCGTTGGCGATCACCCCGAAATTGCCGCGACCGGGAATCGCATAGCGCACAGCCGTGGCGTCCACCGGTGCGTCGGTCTGAGCGTATTCATAGCGCTCGCCAATCAGGCCGAGCAACTGCTCAAGGCTGACGAACTGCTGCAGGAAGGCATTGGAATCCTTGGCCAGGTGGCCCATGCGCATCAGCTCGATGAAGCGCAGTTCGAAGCCGCGCTCCAGACAGTAATCAAGCAACGGCATGACCTGATCGAGGTTTTGCCCGCGCAACGGCACCATGTTGACCTTGATCTTCATCCCGGCGGCAGCAGCCTGATCCATGCCATCGAGCACGCTGGCCAGGTCGCCGCCACGGGCGATGCTGCGAAAAGCAGCGGCATCGAGAGTATCGAGGGAAACGTTGATCCGGCGCAGACCGGCATCGACCAGCAGCGGCAGTTTTTTCGCGAGGAGTTGACCGTTGGTGGTCAGACTTATGTCGTCGAGGCCCATCTGGCCGACGGCAGTCATGAACGATTCGAGTTTGGGGCTGACCAGTGGCTCGCCGCCAGTGATGCGCAGGCGCTCGATGCCGGCCGCTTCGATCAGGTATTCGACGCCGCGTGCAATGGCTTCGGCCGACAGTTCATCCTGCGCAGCGACCAACCGCTTGCCGTTGGGCACGCAGTAGGTACAGGCGTAATTGCAGGCAGAGGTCAGGCTGATGCGCAGATTGCGAAAACGCCTGCCTTGACGGTCAACGATCATGAAACACTCCGGCGAAAGAAAATCGAGCGAGCAAAACTTGACTGAGAAATCAGGTTTTAGCAAGCCCTATGCCTGAGTATATTCCTGCGCTATTGCGCCATGTTGTGAAAACACGGCGCAATCAGCCCGCTGAATGACTTATGTGCTGGGGGTTTCCGGGTCGCGCTTGCGCTTGTTGCCCATGCGCACGCCGATGTCCATCAGGAACTGGAAGAAGCCTTCCTGATCTTCCAGCACATTGCTCCAGAATGGCGAGTGATACAGCGCCACCGCGCCGTGCACCAGCGCCCAGGATGCGCAGTAGTGGAAGTACGGCGGCACGTCTTCGAGCTTGCCTTCGCTGATGCGACCCTTGATCAGCAGGGTCAGGCGTTCGAAGTTCGAGGCACGGATCTTGTGCAGTTCCTCGACCATCTCCGGCACCTGATTGCCCTTGACCACTTTCTCTTCGAGGCGGTCGAACAGGCGATAGCGCTGCGGGTCGCGCATGCGGAATTCGAAGTAGGCGCGCGACAGCGCTTCCTTGTCCTTGTCGACATCCGCCGAATGCAGCAGCTCGTTCAGATCGCGCTCGTAGTCGAGCATCAGGCGCAAGTAGATCTCCGCCTTGGATTTGAAGTGCTTGTAGATCGTGCCTTTGCCGATACCCACGGCATCAGCAATCATCTCGACGGTGACACTGTCTTCACCCTGGTCGAGGAACAGCTTGAGCGCGGTATCGAGAATTTCCTGCTCGCGGCGACGAAATTCACGGACCTTACGAGGTTCTTTATGCATAAGAAAAAGGTCTGAAGGGTCAAAATTCGAAGCCGCGTATTATGCCTAACTTGCGCAAAAAAGCACGGTTCATCGACCAAATCTGTGTTTCTTGTTCATTTCGAGAACGATTCGGGTGCAATGAGAACTCAACTGAAGCAAACGTATTCCAAATTTGTTTAAAAACCCCGACCGGCTCACTGGACTGCACGCCAGACTGATCAATACTTGAACTGTCGGGCGACATCTCCCCCAAGTGTCGCGCCGGTAAAGGTACCAACGGACCGCGTGCCTTTGTTTTACTCCTAATGGTCTTAACCCGGATTCACCCCCCAGAACCCGGGTTTTTTTTGCCTGTGATTTGGCCAGCCGTCACAGGGCAGATTTAACACTCGCCAGCGGGAACAGACGCTTGAAGTTCTCTGTGGTCTGCTCGGCAAAGCGCTCGTAGTTCTCACCACGCAGCATCGCCAGAAACTCCGCCACTTCGCGCACGTACTGCGGCAGGTTCGGCTTGCCGCGATACGGGATCGGCGCCAGGTACGGCGAGTCGGTTTCCACCAGCAGGCGATCGGCCGGCACTTTGCTCGCCACGTCACGCAAGGCGTCGGCATTGCGGAACGTGACAATGCCCGAGAGGGAAATGTAATAGCCCATGTCCAGCGCCGCTTTGGCCATGTCCCAGTCTTCGGTGAAGCAATGCAACACACCCGCCTGGGGCAGCGCCGCTTCGCGCAGCAGTTCCAGGGTGTCGGCACGAGCGCCACGGGTGTGGATGATCACCGGTTTGCCGGTCTGCTGCGCCGCTTGCAGGTGCAGGCGAAACGATTCCTGCTGCAACTCGGCAGCTTCCGGCTCGTAGTGATAGTCGAGACCGGTTTCGCCGATCGCCACCACTTTCGGGTGATCGAGTTCGTGCAGCAGCCAGTCCAGCGCTGGTGCCGCGCCCGGCTGCACATCCAGCGGATGCACACCGACCGAGCAATCGACATCGGCATACCGCTCGGCGAGGGCTTTGACGTCGGCGGCGTTGTCGGCACTGACGCCGATGCACAGAAAGTGTCCGACCCCACGCTCGCGGGCCGCAGCGAGTGCGGCATCCAGCGAGCCGTCATGGGCGGAGAGGTCGAGACGATCAAGGTGGCAATGGGAATCTACGAGCATAAAAAGGACTGCAACTTACATCGTATGAGTGGGACGGTCGGATTTCAGCGCTCCGGCCAGATGAGTTTCGATGCGACTGCGCGCAGTGTCGTCGCCGTCATTGAACTGCACGCCGACACCGGCGGCGCGATTGCCTTGTGCACCTTTGGGGGTGATCCAGGCGACCTTGCCGGCGACGGGGATTTTTTCCGCTTCGTCCATCAGGTGCAACAGCATGAACACCTCGTCGCCCAACCGGTAGCTTTTGTTGGTCGGGATGAACAGACCACCATTCTTGATGAACGGCATGTAGGCGGCGTAAAGCACCGACTTGTCCTTGATGGTCAGGGACAAGATGCCGTTACGCGGCCCCGGGCTGACAGGTTCAATCATGTTCACCTCCACTGCTGATCTTCAGAGTCTAGGTACACATTCTTATCTTTGACCAGGCAATCCCACCCATTGCACCAACAATGCTTCCAGCAAAAGCGCCGGATTGAGGTTGGCCTTGCTCAACACTTTCTGCCGTTGGGCGAGAATCCAGTCCTGAATATCCAGCACTTTACCCTGCGCGCTTTTCTGCGCCAGGTACTGCACGACCTTGCGCATATCGGCCAGGCCGAGGCCGCCTTCGTCCTGAGTCAGTTGATAGCGCAGGATCAGGCTCGACCAGTCGCAGAACCAGTCGAACAGACGCAACATCGGAATGTTTTTCCACTCTTCCGCCAGTTGCGTCGGCGATTGCTGGCCCTTGAGCAACTTCTTCACGCCTTCGACCACTTGTGCACGTTGTTCACGCACACCCTGGGATTGCAGGCTGACCGCCATCAGCGGCGACCCGGCGGCCAGCGTCAGCAGTTCGACGCGTTCGTCTTCCGCGCAATCCGGCAGCGCCTGGGCCAGCCATTGCAGGCTCATCGCCTCGCCCGGCAGAGGGCAGGCCTGCTGCACGCAACGGCTCTTGATGGTTGGCAACAAACGGCTCGGCTGGTGACTGACCAACAGCAGAACAGTATCGCCGGACGGCTCCTCAAGGCTTTTGAGCAAGGCGTTGGCAGCGTTGATGTTCATCGACTCGACCGGCTCGATCAACACCACTTTGCGCCCGCCGAGCTGCGCAGTCTGCACGACGAAACTGACCAGATCACGAACCTGATCGACCTTGATCGCCTTGTCCGCCTCTTCCGGCTCCAGGATGTAATTGTCCGGATGACTGCCGGCCTTGAGCAGCAAGCAGGATTTGCACTCGCCGCACGCCTCAGGCGTAGGACGCTGACACAGCAGGCTGGCCATCAGGCGTTCGGCCAGAGCACGTTTGCCGATACCGGCCGGACCGTGCAGCAGGTACGCGTGGGCATGCTGACTGCGTCCGGCCAGTTGCTGCCAGAGGCTGTCCTGCCATGGATAGGCCTCAGCCACGGGCCAGCTCCAGCAAATTCGGTAGCAAGGTGTCCAGCGATTGCTGGACCTTGACCAATGGCTGACCGGCATCGATGCGCACATAGCGCGAAGGATCGGCTTCGGCGCGCTTCAGAAACGCATTGCGCACGTTCTCGAAAAACGCCCGGCCTTCGAGTTCGAAACGGTCCAGGCGACCACGGGCACTGGCGCGGGCCAGACCGATCTCTACGGGCAGATCGAAAATAAGTGTCAGATCGGGCCGCAAGTCACCCTGCACGAAAGTTTCCAGGGTGGCGATGCGTTCCAGCGACAAACCACGACCGCCGCCCTGGTAGGCGTATGTCGAGTCGGTGAAACGATCACACAGCACCACAGCGCCACGAGCGAGCGCCGGGCGAATCACCTCTGCCAGATGCTGGGCGCGGGCGGCGAACACCAGCAACAGCTCGGCGTCCGGATGCATCACTTCGTCGGCCGGGGTCAGCAACACGTCACGAATCCGCTCGGCCAGCGGCGTACCGCCGGGCTCACGGGTGAGCAGCACTTCGATACCGGCGGCGCGCAGGCGCTCGGCGAGGTATTCGCGATTGGTGCTCTTGCCCGCGCCTTCCGGGCCTTCCAGGGTAATAAACAAGCCAGTCACAGGCAGTCCTTCATCAAAGTCATTGCGCGTTCTGTGGTGCAGCGGCGTCCGGTTCCGGGGCTGGCGCAGGTTCTTGCAACGGCACTTGCGGCAGCGCCTCGGGCGCGGTGTTCGGCGAGGCCGCCGGAATCGCCTCATCGGTGGCCGGCGCGGTTACTGGTGCCGGGCTGGAACGGTAATCGGCACGGCGCTTGAGCTGGTATTCGCGCACTGCGTTGTTGTGCGCATCCAGATCATCGGAGAACACATGGCTGCCATCGCCACGGGCGACGAAATACAGGCTGCTGCCCTCCACCGGGTTGAGCGCAGCATGAATCGCCTCGCGCCCGACCATCGCAATCGGCGTCGGTGGCAAACCGGGAATCACGTAAGTGTTATAGGGCGTCGGTTCTTTCAGATGCGCGCGGGTCAGTTTGCCCGTGTAGCGGTCGCCGAGGCCATAGATCACTGTCGGATCGGTCTGCAACTGCATGCCCAACGCCATGCGCCGTACGAACACACCGGCAATCTGCCCGCGCTCCTGCGGAACGCCGGTCTCTTTCTCGACCAGCGAGGCCATGATCAGCGCTTGATAAGGTTCGCTGTAAGGCACATCAGCAGAACGCTGCGCCCACTCTTTGGCGAGCACTTCATCGAGGCGATCAAAGGCTTTCTTCAACAGCTCGGCATCGGACATGCCACGTACGAAGCGGTAGGTGTCCGGGAAAAACCGGCCTTCGGGGAACAAGCCTTTGTGGCCGATCTTCGCCATGACGTCGCTGTCGCTCAGACCGGTGAGGGTCTGCTCGAGCTTGTCGTCCTTGGCCAGGGCGGCGCGCACTTGATGGAAAGTCCAGCCTTCGACCAGGGTCAGGCTGTACTGAACCACGTCGCCGCGCTTCCACGAATCGATCAGACCGTTGACGGTCATGCCCGGCTGCATGCGGTACTCGCCGCTGTGAATCGGCGTGCCGGCAAGATTGAAGCGCCAGTAGACGCGCAGCCAGAACGCGTCCTTGATGACGCCATCGGTTTCGAGTTCAAGGAAGGTACGGGTCGGTGTAGAGCCTTTCGGCACATCCAGCAGTTGTTCCTGCGGGATGTTCAGGGGCTGTTCCAGCGCCGAATGAATTTTCCAGGCGCTGGCGCCCAACAGCAGCCCTGCCAGAACCAGTCCGGTTTCCAGCAGCAGCAAAAGTTTACGTCTCACGAATCAAGCATCCAGTAGCGCGCGGGCAATGGTTTGCAGTTTACGGGTGAGCGGGCCAACCGGCCAGCTCAGTGCGGCACAGGCGCGTACCGGCCAGACGCCATAAACGCTGTTGCAGACAAACACTTCATCAGCCCATTGCAGCTGTTCGAGGCTGATATCGGCGATTTGCGTGGGGATGGCCAGTGACTCGGCCTGAAACAAAATTTCCGCGCGCATCACACCTGCGACGCCGCAGCGTTTCAAGTCGGGCGTGATCAAGCCACCGTCGCGCACCACGAAAATATTGCTGTACACGCCCTCAACGACGCGCCCGGCCTGATCAAGCATCAAGCCTTCGGCATGCTCGCTGTCCTGCCATTCGGCGCGGGCGAGTACCTGTTCCAGTCGATTCAGATGTTTGAGCCCGGCCAACAACGGCTGCGTAGATAAACGCGTGCTGCAGGGAAACAGGCGGATGCCGTACTCGGCATGGGCAGCGGGATACGATGCCGGCGGATTGCCTTGCAGTATGCGTCGGCCCTGCGCCGCAGGATCGGGCGCATAACCGCGCAAGCCGTCGCCACGCGTGAGGATGAGCTTGAGCACGCCCTCGCCCATCGCAGCGGCATAGCTGAGCACCTCATGGCGAACCAGCTCAAGATCGGTCGCGATGGCGAGACGCGCGCAGCCATCGGCCAGGCGCGTCAGGTGTCGATCCAGCAGGACCGGCTGTCCACTGCGCACGGCAATGGTCTCGAACAGACCATCGCCGTAAGCCAGGCCGCGATCTTTCAGCGACAGCGCGTCAGCCGGTTGACCGTCGACCCAGCTGTCCATCAGCCGGCGAACCGACGGAACGCCAGCGTGCCGTTGGTGCCGCCAAAACCGAAGGAGTTGGACAGCACGACATCGATGTCCATGTTACGCGCGGTGTGCGCGACGAAATCGAGATCGCAGCCTTCGTCGGGCTCATCGAGGTTGATGGTCGGCGGCGCCACCTGGCTGTTGATCGCCAGCACGCTGAAAATCGCTTCGACCGCGCCCGCCGCACCCAACAGGTGGCCGGTCATCGACTTGGTCGAGCTGACGGCCAGCTTGTAGGCGTGATCGCCGAACACCGACTTGATCGCATTGGCTTCGGCAAGGTCGCCGGCCGGGGTCGAGGTGCCGTGGGCGTTGATGTACTGCACTTGATCGACATTGATCTTCGCGTCGCGCAGGGCATTGGTGATGCAGCGCGCGGCACCGGCGCCATCGGCGGGTGGCGAGGTCATGTGGAACGCATCGCCACTGGTGCCGAAACCGATCAGCTCGGCGTAGATCGTAGCGCCACGAGCCTTGGCGTGTTCGAGCTCTTCGAGAACCAGCGCACCGGCACCGTCGGACAGAACGAAGCCGTCACGGCCCTTGTCCCAAGGACGACTGGCACGGGTCGGCTCGTCGTTGCGGGTCGACAGCGCACGGGACGCGCCGAAGCCGCCCATGCCCAGACCGCAAGCGGCCATTTCCGCACCGCCGGCAATCATCACGTCGGCTTCGTCGTACATGATGTTGCGCGCGGCCATGCCGATGCAGTGCGTACCGGTGGTACATGCAGTAGCGATGGCGTAGTTAGGCCCCTGTGCACCCAGGTGGATGGACAGGAAACCGGAAATCATATTGATGATCGAGCCAGGCACAAAGAACGGCGAGATCCGTCGCGGACCGGTCTCGTGCAGGGTGCGGCTGGTCTCTTCGATGTTGGTCAGACCGCCAATCCCCGAACCCATGGCCACGCCAATGCGTTCACGGTTGGCATCGGTGACTTCCAGACCGGCGTTGCGCACGGCTTGAAAGCCTGCGGCGAGGCCGTACTGAATGAACAGGTCGAGCTTGCGCGCTTCCTTGACCGACAGGTATTCCTCGACATTGAAGCCTTTGACCGAACCGCCGAAGCGGGTCGAATAGGCAGAAAGGTCGGTGTGTTCGATCAGACCAATGCCACTGCGGCCAGCCAGAATGCCCTGCCAACTGCTCGGCACATCCGTGCCCAGTGGCGACAACATACCCATACCGGTGACTACGACGCGTCTACGCGACACAGCACTCTCCTTTTTCAAATGACGACTTTGCATCAGGCCTAAAGAAAAAACCGCACGCCATGATGGCAGTGCGGTTTTTCCATGACAGCAAGCAACGATTACAAACTGTTACGCCTGGTGGCTGGTAACGTAGTCGATTGCAGCTTGTACAGTAGTGATCTTTTCAGCTTCTTCGTCAGGGATTTCGGTCTCGAATTCCTCTTCCAGAGCCATCACCAGCTCAACGGTGTCAAGGGAGTCGGCACCCAGGTCTTCTACGAAGGAAGCGGTGTTGACCACTTCTTCTTCTTTAACACCCAGTTGCTCGGCAACGATTTTCTTGACGCGCTCTTCGATGGTGCTCATACCTTGTTTTCACTCCTAATGGACAAATTCAGGCAGCTGGCCAGTGGGTAAGTGTATAGAAAGCCTTTTCAGTTTTTCAACTGAAAGCTTCACTCCTCAAACCCTGCGGCCCTCTGCCTATAAATAGATTGCAGCTTTATAACGGATTTTAGACAGCTCGTATGACATTTTTTTGAAGCAATCCGTCACATTTTACTTACATGTACATCCCACCGTTCACCGGGATTGTAGCCCCGGTAACGTATGCCGCACCGTCGGATGCAAGAAAAGCGACCACGGACGCGATCTCTTGAGCTTGCCCCAGACGACCCAGCGGAATCTGCGTCTGCAAGGCTTCACGCTGTGCTTCAGGCAGCTCGCGGGTCATATCGGTGTCGATGAACCCTGGGGTTACCGAGTTGACCGTAATCGAACGCGAACCGACTTCACGCGCCATCGCCCGGCTGAAACCTTCCAGACCGGCCTTGGCGGCTGCATAGTTTACTTGGCCGGCGTTGCCCATGGCACCCACCACCGAGCCAATACTGATAATTC
Organism: Pseudomonas sp. Sample_20; assembly: GCF_004307585.1. Lineage (NCBI taxonomy): Bacteria > Pseudomonadati > Pseudomonadota > Gammaproteobacteria > Pseudomonadales > Pseudomonadaceae > Pseudomonas > Pseudomonas sp. Sample_20. Next base: position 61,132 of record NZ_RCOA01000044.1, read on the forward strand.
GACCCCAGCGCGCCTTGGTCATGCCACGCAAAACGCCCTTGGACAGGCGATACAGACTGTTCAAGTTAGTATCGATCACGTCGTACCACTCGTCGTCTTTCATGCGCATCATCAGGTTATCGCGGGTGATACCGGCATTATTGACCAGAATCGCCACCGGAGCACCGAACTGCTCCTGAATGCCTGCCAGCACGGCGCTGACCGATTCGTCGCTGGTGACATTGAGTTCGAAACCGGCGCCCTGAATACCGTTTTCCTTCAGGGTCGCGGCAATGCGCTCGGCGCCCGACGCGGAGGTCGCGGTGCCGACAACGATGGCGCCCTGACGACCCAGCTCCAGCGCGATGGCCTGGCCGATACCGCGGCTTGCACCGGTAACCAGTGCAACTTTACCTTGCAGACTCATGCAAGTTTCTCCTGATTCAGGCCTGCGCTGCGCGAGCGGCAGCGAAGGCGTCTGGGGTATTGAGATTGGAAGTCGAAACGCCTTCGGCGCAACGTTTGTTCAGGCCAGCGAGGACTTTGCCCGGGCCGCACTCGACCAGATTGGTCGCGCCCTTGGCGGCCAACGTCTGTACCGATTCAACCCAGCGCACTGGCTTGTAGAGCTGTTCGAGCAGATCACGCTTGAGGGTTTCCAGATCGGCCGGCACTTGTGCGCTGACGTTCTGCACCACGGGGATCTGCGGCGCCTGCCAGTCGATGGCGGCGATGGATTCAGCGAAACGGTCGGCAGCCGGACGCATCAGCTCGCAGTGCGACGGCACGCTCACCGGCAACGGCATGGCGCGTTTGGCACCACGGGCCTTGCAACCTTCGATGGCGCGCTCGACAGCCGCCTTGGCACCGGCGATCACCACTTGGCCCGGCGAGTTGAAATTCACCGCGCTGACGACTTCGCCTTGCGCCGCTTCGGCGCAGGCAGCCAGCACGTCGGCATCTTCCAGGCCGAGGATCGCGGCCATGCCGCCCTGCCCGGCCGGCACCGCTTCCTGCATCAACTGGCCACGGCGCTCGACGAGCTTGACCGCGTCAGCCAGGCTCAGGCTGCCGGCGGCAACCAGCGCGCTGTATTCACCCAGGCTGTGGCCGGCGACAAACGCCGGACGCGCGCCGCCTTCGGCCAGCCACAGACGCCACAGGGCGATCGAAGCGGTCAGAATGGCCGGCTGGGTTTTGTCGGTTTGATTGAGCAGCTCTTCCGGGCCCTGCTGGGTAAGTGCCCATAGGTCGTAGCCCAGCGCAGCAGAGGCTTCTTGAAAGGTTTCGAGGATCAGCGGATGTTGCGCGCCCAGCTCGGCCAGCATGCCGAGGGACTGCGAACCCTGTCCTGGAAAGACGAATGCGAGGGAAGCAGACATGTAACAAGCCCCTAATGATCTTGTCGTCGGAAAATAACGCCCCGTTGGGGACGCCAGAAACTGACAGTTTGGATGGCCCTTTGAACCGGGCGGTCACATTTAAGCATTGTCCGACGAAAACGCCTAAGACAACAGTTCCTCCAGACGACCGTGGAGACGCTCGGGCAGGTTCTCCTGAATCTCGATCAGCGCCCGTTGAATCGCACTCTGAAAGCCTTGAACCCCGGCCGATCCGTGGCTTTTCACGACGATGCCCTGCAAACCGAGAAAGCTTGCGCCATTATGTCGCGCCGGGGCCAGATCAGCCTGCAGACGTTTCATCAACGGCAGTGCCAAGGCACCCACTGCGCGAGATGCCAGGTTTTTCTTGAACAGGGCCTCGATGCGCATCGCAATCATCGTCGCCAGGCCTTCGCTGGATTTGAGCAGGATATTGCCGACGAAGCCGTCACACACCACCACGTCGGCCTCACCGCGGTACAAGCCGTCACCTTCGATGAAGCCGATGTAGTTGATCCCGCGCGCAGCCTGCAACAGCGTTGCGGCCAGTTTGACCTGCTGATTGCCCTTGATGTCTTCGGTGCCGATGTTCAGCAACGCAACACGTGGACGGGCAATGCCCAAAGTCTGTGCAGCGACCGAGCCCATCACCGCAAACTGCAACAAGTGCTCGGCACTGCAATCGACGTTGGCGCCCAGATCGAGCAGCTGGCAATAACCGGTCTGCGTCGGAATCGCCGCGACCATGGCCGGACGATCAATGCCGGGCAATGTCTTCAGGACGAAACGCGACAAGGCCATCAACGCACCGGTATTGCCGGCACTGACACAGGCCTGCACCTTGCCATCGCGCAGCAGTTCAAGAGCCACGCGCATCGACGAATCCGGCTTGCCACGCAGGGCCTGTGCAGGTTTTTCGTCCATGGTGATGACTTCGCTGGCCGCAACAATCGTCAGGCGCGCGCGATCGGCAGCCGACTGGCCGTGGATCAGTTCTTCAAGAAGGGAGGGTTGACCGACAAGGGTCAGGTGCAGCGAGGGTGTAGCGGACAGGCAAGCGAGACTGGCCTGAACAATGCTGCGGGGACCGAAGTCCCCGCCCATTGCGTCAATCGCGATGACTTGAGCAGACAAGTGATTACTCGTCAGCGCCCTTGTCGATCACTTTACGGCCACGGTAAACGCCTTCTGGCGATACGTGGTGACGCAGGTGAACTTCACCAGTGGTTTTTTCTACAGACAGGGTGCTAGCCTCGAGAGCGTCGTGCGAACGGCGCATGTCACGGGCAGAGCGGGATTTTTTGTTCTGCTGAACAGCCATAATTGATTAACTCCTAAACGTTTGGGTCACGCTTTAACTGCGCCAATACACTGAACGGGTTGGACCGCGTTACCTCGTCCTCGCTCGGTTCGGGCTCATCTGCTCCCGCCGGCTGCTGGCATTCTTCCGGATGATGAGCAGGCACAATGGGCAAGGCGAGCAGAAGCTCCTCCTCGATCAGTGACTGCAGATCCAATGGATCTTCGCCCAGTTCCAGCACGTCATAACCTTTCGGCAACGACTGGGTATTCGCACCCTCCTTCACCACCGCGTAACTGCATTCGCTGTGGATCGGCAGGGTGACCAGCTCAAGACAACGCTGGCAAACCATTTTGACTTCGGTGTCGATAAAGCTGTGGATGACCACAGACTTACGTTCATCTCGTTCAAAAACGAATTTGGCCTGCACCGTACCGACATCGTCGGAAAGCGGGTCGCAGAGTCTCTTCAAATCGGCCAGCAGCAGTTCACCTTGAAGGGTGGTGCCACGGTCAGCCAATTTGCGCGGGTCAACGTGAGGTGGAATCGGGTCATTCAACATAGGCGCAGCATTATAGGGATGCACCCACCCATGTCAAAGGAAATTGTGCCCTGTCCGTCACTTGCGCGCCTCCGCTAGAATCCGCACCTGCCTCAGGAGACGTCCATGCTGCCATTATTACTCGCTTCAAGCTCGACTTATCGCCGTGAATTGCTCGCCCGCCTGCACCTGCCGTTCGTCTGCAGCTCGCCGGACATCGACGAAAGCCACCGCCCGGGCGAGTCCGCGATCGATCTGGTCAAACGCCTCGCTGAGGAAAAAGCCCGCGCCCTGGCGGACAGCCACCCTGCTCATCTGATCATTGGCTCGGATCAGGTCGCCGTCCTCGGCGAACAGATCATCGGCAAGCCGCACACCTTCGAGAAGGCTCGCGAGCAATTGATGGCGGCCAGCGGTGCGAGCGTAACCTTCCTGACTGGCCTGACGCTGCTCAACAGCCAGACCGGGCAATGCCAAGTCGACTGCGTGCCGTTTACCGTGCACATGCGTCAGCTGGATCAGGCGCGCATCGAACGCTACCTGCGCATCGAGCAACCGTACGACTGCGCCGGCAGCTTCAAGGCCGAAGGACTGGGCGTGAGCCTGTTTCAATCGACCGAAGGCCCGGATGCCACCAGCCTGATCGGCCTGCCGCTGATTCGCCTGATCGATATGTTGTTGGTCGAAGGCGTGCAAATCCCTTAAAAGCAAAAGATCGCAGCCTTCGGCAGCTCCACACCGATCCGTGCAAGAGTTGCCGCCGACTCCGATCTTTCGACCTTGAAACGTCTTAACGCAACGAAGGCCCGTGGAAACCCATCCACATCGCCAACTGCTCGGCCACGCTGGCGCCGAGCTTTTTCGAGAAGCGATCGAACGGCGATTCCTGCACGGTGAAGTCCACCAGCTCCTTCTCGCCAATCACATCACGCGCCACCGAACTGGCACTGCCCAAGCCATCGATCAGGCCCAGCGGCAGCGCCTGCTCACCCGACCAGACCAGCCCGGAAAACAGCTCCGGATGCTCTTTGTCCTTCAGGCGATCACCACGCCCCTGCTTGACGCTGTTGATGAACTGCTTGTGCGTGGTGTCGAGCACGCTTTGCCAAAATGCGGTTTCTTCAGGCTTTTGCGGCTGGAACGGATCCAGAAATGCCTTGTGTTCGCCCGAGGTGTAGGTGCGACGCTCAACGCCGAGTTTCTCCATGGTGCCGACGAAACCGTAACCCGCCGCCGTCACGCCGATCGAGCCGACCAGACTGGCCTTGTCGGCGTAGATCTGATCCGCCGCGCTGGCGATGTAATAGGCGCCCGAAGCACCAAGATCGGAAATCACTGCGTAGAGCTTGATCTCTGGATGCAGGCCACGCAGACGCTTGATCTCGTCATAGACATAACCGGACTGCACCGGACTGCCGCCCGGACTGTTGATGCGCAGGACCACGCCTTTGACCTTCTTGTCTTCGAACGCCGCGCGCAGGCTGCCAACGATATTATCGGCGCTGGCCGGCTCCTTGTCGGCGATTACGCCGTCGATCTCGATCAACGCCGTGTAGTTCGGGCCGCGGGTGGCGCTTTTTTCCATGTCCATCAGCGGCGTGAACAGCAGCAGCGCAACAAAAAGATAAACAAACGTCAGCAGCTTGAAGAAAATCCCCCAGCGCCGCGAACGGCGTTGTTCCTGCACGCCGGCCAGCAAAGTCTTTTCCAACAGCTTCCAGCTTTTCGCGTCACCGTCGTCGGCACTTGCCTTGGCCGGTGCTTTCCATTCGTCGGTCATGCCATCTACCCCAGCAAAAACGTATTAAGCCCGCTGACCCAGCCAGGCGTGTAATTCAGAAAAACGGTCGATCGACAGGCGTGGCTCGAACTGCTGCAGGGACTCGATCGATTGCGCGCCATAACTGACCGCCACCGAATCCATCCCCGCGTTGCGCGCCATCAGCAGATCGAACGACGAATCACCGACCATCAACGCCTGCTCCGGGCGTACGCCGCAGTGGCTGACAATCTGCTCAAGCATCAGAGGGTGTGGCTTGCTGGCAGTTTCATCGGCAGCGCGGGTGATATCGAAATAATCTTCCCAGCCATTGGCCTTGAGCACCCGATCCAGTCCGCGACGATTCTTGCCCGTCGCTACCGCCAGGTGATAACCCTGCTCGCGAAACGATGCCATCGACTCGACCACACCCTCGAACAGCGGCGAAGGCACGGCTTCGGCAGCGATGTAGTGATCGGCGTAGTACTCGCGAAACGCGAGCATTTCTGCGTCGCTGATTTCGGGATACAGGGTGCGAATCGCTTCCGGCAAGCCAAGACCGATGATGCCTTTGACGGCGAAGTCATCGCGCAGCTCGAAACCGGAACGCCCGGACGCCGAGTGCATCGCCTCGACGATCCGATGAATGGAATCGGCGAGGGTGCCGTCCCAGTCGAAAATCAACAGCTTGTAATCAGATGGGCGCACTCAATCGCTCCACGGTCTTGGCCCACATTTCATCGACGGGCGCTTGCAGATTCAGCTTGCCGCCGTCGGGCAGCGGCACGGTCAGCATGTAAGCGTGCAGGAACAGACGCTTACCACCCAGATCGCGGATTTCCTTGGTGAAATCCTCGTCGCCATACTTGCTGTCACCGGCAATGCAATGGCCAGCATGCAAGGTGTGCACGCGAATCTGGTGGGTACGACCGGTAACCGGTTTCGCCTCGACCATGGTGGCAAAATCGCCGAAACGGCGCAGCACCTTGAACAGCGTCAGGGCTTCTTTGCCCTCGTCATTGACCTCAACCATGCGCTCGCCGGAGCGCAGATTGCTCTTGAGCAACGGTGCGCGAACCTGCTTGATCGAGGTTGCCCAATTGCCACGGACCAGCGCCATGTAGCGCTTGTCGACGCCGTCGCCGCGCAACTGCTCGTGCAGGTGGCGCAACATGCTGCGTTTTTTGGCGATCATCAGCAGGCCGGAGGTGTCACGGTCGAGACGGTGAACCAGCTCCAGCTCCTTGGCGTCGGGACGCAACTGACGAAAGGCTTCGATCACGCCGAAATTCAGCCCGCTGCCGCCATGCACCGCAATGCCGGCGGGCTTGTTGATCACGATCAGGGCCTTGTCTTCGAAGACGATCGAGGCTTCCAGGCGCTGCAACAGCCCCTGGGCCAGCGGCACCGGTTCGTCGCGCTCAGGCACGCGAACCGGCGGCACGCGCACGATATCGCCGGCCTGCAGCTTGTATTCGGGCTTGATCCGACCTTTGTTCACACGCACTTCGCCTTTGCGCAAAATGCGGTAAATCAAGGTCTTGGGCACGCCTTTGAGCCGGGCGAGGAGAAAGTTGTCGATACGTTGGCCGGCATACTCCGGCGAGACTTCAAGCAGTTGAACGCCTGGAGTCGAAGGGGCAGTAGTTGTCATGCCGCGGATGATAACAATTTTTATGGAATTGAAGCACTTAATCATTGCTGCTATAGTCGCGAACGCCGCCAAAAGCGGCCTGGACAGCGGAACCACGGTCAAAGACCGGCCCTGACCAACGCAATTCACCAGGGCGCGAGGCCGTCCTACGGGGCTTTCGCTACGTAACGGTGGAGTTTGCGGTTGTAACGAGCGCAGGTGACATGAGGCCTGAATTACACCGCCGAGCAGAGTTCTCACTCGCCCGGCAGGCAACATTCAAGGCCAGTTCACAAAGTGCAGTCGACTGCGAATGACCCCGAGCGATTGCTTCGGAAACATCGCCTGAATTAGCCATGATGCGTGACCTCCCCTTTCGGAGCTCACGGTAAATGCCAACCCGCTGCGGATTCTGCGCGCGGCAGCACCCGAATTATCAGGGATACGTGTAGGGTGGAGATGCACAACCGCCGGACTGTGTAGCAACAAGCTTTGATCAAGACGCTTCATCTCGTCCACAGCCGCTGGTTGATTCCTCCTCCTGACTGAGTGCTTAAGTAGCCACAGCAAGCAGGACGCGTACGTCGCGGTATCGGCCCAATTGGCCGCACATCGCTGGACACGGGAATGGCCAACCACTCCCGACGCACCTGACACCGACCGTGAGAAGTCGTGTGTGCCGAACGCCGTTTCCGGCAGCCCGGAAACCGACGGTACTACATGAAAAGAATGCTGATTAACGCAACTCAACCCGAAGAGTTGCGTGTTGCACTGGTAGATGGCCAGCGCCTCTACGACCTGGATATCGAATCCGGTGCACGCGAGCAGAAAAAGGCCAACATCTATAAAGGCCGTATCACTCGCATCGAACCAAGCCTTGAGGCTGCCTTTGTCGATTTCGGCTCCGAGCGCCACGGCTTCCTGCCCCTCAAAGAAATCTCCCGCGAATACTTCAAGAAAGCCCCCGAAGGCCGCGTCAACATCAAGGACGTCCTGAGCGAAGGCCAGGAAGTCATCGTTCAGGTCGAAAAAGAAGAACGTGGCAACAAGGGCGCCGCCCTGACCACCTTCATCAGCCTCGCCGGTCGTTACCTCGTGCTGATGCCGAACAATCCGCGTGCCGGCGGCATCTCCCGTCGCATCGAAGGCGAAGAGCGCAACGAACTGCGTGAAGCGCTGAACGGCCTGGTTGCTCCGGCCGACATGGGTCTGATCGTGCGCACTGCCGGCCTGGGCCGCAGCAGCGAAGAAATGCAGTGGGACCTCGACTACCTGCTGCAACTGTGGACCGCCATCAAAGAAGCCTCGCTGGATCGCTCCGCGCCATTCCTGATCTACCAGGAAAGCAACGTGATCATCCGCGCCATCCGCGATTACCTGCGCCAGGACATCGGCGAAGTGCTGATCGACAGCGTTGAAGCCCAGGACGAAGCCCTGACCTTCATCCGCCAGGTGATGCCGCAGTACGCCAGCAAGATCAAGCTGTACGAAGACAGCGTGCCGCTGTTCAATCGTTTCCAGATCGAAAGCCAGATCGAGACCGCGTTCCAGCGCGTCGTCGAACTGCCTTCCGGCGGCTCCATCGTCATCGATCCGACCGAAGCCCTGGTGTCGATCGACATCAACTCGGCGCGTGCCACCAAAGGCAGCGACATCGAAGAAACCGCCCTGCAGACCAACCTTGAAGCCGCCGAAGAAATCGCCCGTCAGTTGCGCCTGCGCGACATCGGCGGCCTGATCGTCATCGACTTCATCGACATGACCCCGGCCAAGAACCAGCGCGCCGTGGAAGAGAAAGTCCGCGAATGCCTGGAAGCTGACCGCGCCCGCGTGCAGATCGGTCGCATCTCGCGTTTCGGCCTGCTGGAAATGTCCCGTCAGCGCCTGCGTCCATCGCTGGGCGAAAGCAGCGGCATCGTCTGCCCGCGTTGCAACGGCACCGGCATCATCCGTGACGTTGAATCGCTGTCGCTGGCCATCCTGCGCCTGATCGAAGAAGAAGCCCTGAAAGACCGCACCGCCGAAGTCCGCGCGCAAGTGCCGATTCCGGTTGCCGCTTTCCTGCTCAACGAAAAACGCAATTCGATCACCAAGATCGAGCTGCGCACCCGGGCCCGTATCGTCATTCTGCCGAACGATCACCTGGAAACCCCGCATTTCGAAGTCCAGCGCTTGCGCGACGACAGCCCGGAAGCCCAGAGCGGCCAATCCAGCTACGAAATCGCAGCCACCGAAACCGAAGAAGCCCAGCCGGCTGCCGCCACCCGCACCCTGGTGCGCCAGGAAGCCGCGGTCAAGACCGCTCCGGCCCGCGCCAACGCTCCGGTACCTGTCGAAGCGGCCGCACCAGCCGCTGCTCCAGCCCAGGCTCCCGAGCCAAGCCTGTTCAAAGGCCTGGTGAAGTCGCTGGTCAGCTTGTTCGCCGGCAAGGACGAACCTGCCGCCGCAGCACCTGTGGTTACCGAGAAGCCTGCCAGCG
>NZ_RCOA01000060.1:0-4618 GCF_004307585.1 Pseudomonas sp. Sample_20
GCGTTGAGCAGCGGCCAGTCGGAGACGGCGTCGGAACCGTCCTGCATCGATTCGGTTTCGCGGTTCGGGCTGGCGACCGAGCCGGAGTCGAGGTGGTCGCGGCCGATCACCACGGGTGCCGACAGCTCACCGCTACGGACCATTTCATTGAACGCCAGACCGAGCTTGGCGCGCTGGCCCAGACCGACCCAGCAGATACGCGCCGGCAGACCCTGGAAGCTGATGCGCTCACGGGCCATGTCCAGCCAGTTGTGCAGGTGCGCGTCGTCCGGGATCAGCTCTTTGACTTTGGCATCGGTTTTGTAGATGTCCTGCGGATCACCCGACAATGCCGCCCAACGGAACGGGCCGATGCCACGGCAAAACAGCGGACGGATGTAGGCCGGCACGAAGCCCGGGAAATCGAAAGCGTTTTCGACGCCTTCTTCCTGAGCCATCTGACGGATGTTGTTGCCGTAGTCGAAGGTCGGGATGCCTTGCTTCTGGAACTCCAGCATGGCTTTGACGTGCACCGCCATCGACTGCTTGGCGGCTTTGATCACAGCGGCCGGTTCGGTCTTGGCGCGGGCGCGGTATTCGTCCCAGCTCCAGCCGGCCGGCAGGTAACCGTTGAGCGGGTCGTGGGCGCTGGTCTGGTCGGTGACCATGTCCGGGCGCACGCCGCGCTTGACCAGTTCCGGGAGGATTTCCGCCGCGTTGCCGAGCAGCGCGATGGAAATCGCTTTGCCTTCTTTGGTGTATTTGTCGATACGCGCTAAAGCGTCGTCGAGGTCTTTGGCTTGCTCATCGACGTAACGGCTCTTCAGGCGGAAATCGATGCTGACCTGCTGGCATTCGATATTCAGCGAGCAGGCACCGGCCAGGGTGGCGGCCAGCGGTTGTGCGCCACCCATGCCACCGAGGCCTGCGGTCAACACCCAGCGACCCTTCAGGTCAGCGTTGTAATGCTGGCGGCCAGCTTCAACGAAGGTTTCGTAGGTGCCCTGAACGATGCCCTGGCTGCCGATGTAGATCCAGCTGCCGGCGGTCATCTGGCCGTACATGGCCAGGCCTTTGGCGTCGAGTTCGTTGAAGTGTTCCCAGCTCGCCCAGTGCGGCACCAGGTTGGAGTTGGCGATCAGCACGCGCGGCGCGTTGCTATGAGTCTTGAATACGCCGACCGGCTTGCCCGACTGCACCAGCAGGGTTTCATCGTCGTTCAGATTAATCAGGCTTTCAACGATCTTGTCGTAGCACTCCCAGTTCCGCGCAGCGCGGCCGATGCCACCATAGACCACCAGTTCTTTCGGGTTCTCGGCGACTTCCGGGTCGAGGTTGTTCATCAACATGCGCAGCGGCGCTTCAGTCAGCCAGCTCTTGGCGGTCAGCGTGTTACCGCGTGCGGCGCGGATCTGCACGTCACGAAACTTGTTGCTGTTCTGGGTATTGTCAGTCACGAAAAAGACTCCTCAGCGATCAATTCAAACCAACCCTGGCAGTGGGCAGCAGCCTGCGCGCTGTGCTGCGCGACAAGCGAATCAGTGGACGCTGCGGAGAGTCTCGGACGACTCATACGCATACGTCTTTACTTGTACATACAAGCATATGCAATCAAGCGGCCAACTTGCTGGAGGAGTGTTCAGGAAAAATCAGAGGTAGGGCTGGAGAGCGCCTGAATCGAGGGTTCTGGCGTGAATGAAATTTTCCGGGAGGAGATTCTGAGGAGATGCGGCTGGGCCAGGTCAGCGAGGTTTTGCGCCACGCTGGGGCGTTCGGTAACAAGTTGGTGCGCGGAAGGGAAACAAGAGTGGGGATGGCTTTTGTGGCGAGGGGATTTATCCCCTCGCCACAGGGGTCAGCTTTGGAGAAGTTCGACTATGCAGCAAGCGCCATGGGTGGAGACTTCGACCAGCCCACTGTTGCCGTCCAGTTGCAGGCAATCATGCCGACCGAGCTGCGAAACGCCGTCGCCAACACGCACGTCCATCAGCTCACTGACACTGAACACCAGCAGCGTCGATGCCGAGCTGAAAAACCGCTGCTCACCGTCCAGCCACTGCAATCGCGCGCTGTAACGTTGCGGCGCGTAGATCAGATTGAAGTCGCGAATCGCACCGCCGAGCAAGGTGCAGGACACTTGGCTTTCGCCGCTGAAAGCAAACGGGTCCTGGGGTAACAATGGCCGGGTATCGTCACCGTCGACGCACAAGGTCATGCCGTCGCCCTGCAACACGGTGATGACTCGCTGGTAACCGGCGAATGTCGAGAAACCGCCCGATTCGGTGATGTCGGCAATCGACAGGCGCCAGCCGAAACCGTCCAGGCCTGCGCCGGCATCGCGAGTGATTTCCTCGGTGCTGCCGCCGCCGTTTTTCCACGGCATGCGCGGGTAGCCTTCAGCGCGTAGAACCTTCACTTGATAATTCATTTATGAAAGCGCCCTTCCAGACGATGACGCGAGCCCGGGTGGATCAAACGCGCCGCCGTCACCGGTTGACGCCCCGACCAGGTTCGCCGGCGAATCAGCAGGCACGGCTCGCCCTTTTCAATCTGCAGCAATTTGCACTCCGACGGCTCGGCAAGAATCGCTTCGACCACGTGCTCGCCCTCGGTCAGCGGCGCGACCTGGTTGAGATAGGCATAAGGCGTTTGCAGGGTGAAATCCTGCTTGAGGTATTCCGGCGCGACCAGGGCGTTGACGAAACGGTCTTCGATTTGCACCGGAATGCCGTTTTCGTAATGCACGATCAGCGAGTGGAAGACCTTCTGGCCTTCGCGCATGTCCAGCGCCAGCGCGCGTTCGGAACCGGCGGCCTCTTCTTCGAGGGTGATGACCTGGCAGGTATGGCGATGGCCGCGCGAGGCGATTTCATCGGCGATGTTGTGCACCTCGAACAGCGCGGACTGGCTCTTCGGCTCGGCGACAAACGTGCCCACGCCTTGCATGCGCACCAGCAGGCCGTCGGCGGTCATCTCGCGCAGGGCGCGGTTGATGGTCATGCGGCTGAAGCCGAGCTGGCTGACCAGTTCGCTTTCGGACGGCACGCGGTAGTGCGGCGGCCAGTTACCGCTGTCGATCTGCTGGGTGATCATCTGTTTGACGCGGGCGTACAAAGGCGCCGGACTGTCGCCCATGTTCGCGGCCAACGGAGAAACTGGAGGCGGAGTCGGCACGGTTGATCCCTGTTCATTGGATGAAAGTGACTAGCTTGCCGGAGTTTACCGGGCAGGCAAACGTCTGTATATGTATATACAAATAACACACGATGGGGTGCCGAACGATGTCCGCCTTCTTTGCCGAACGCGCACTGCTGCCTGAGGGATGGGCCAACAATGTACGTCTCGAGGTCAGCGCCGATGGCCTGTTGACCCGAATCCACGCCGATTCCAGCGCAGACGGCGCCGAAGGCCTGCGCGGGCCGTTGCTGCCGGGAATGCCCAACCTGCACTCTCACGCCTTCCAGCGCGCCATGGCTGGATTGGCCGAAGTGGCCGGCAACCCCAACGACAGTTTCTGGACCTGGCGCGATCTGATGTACCGCCTCGTCGGAAAAATCAGCCCCGATCAGCTCGGCATCATCGCCCGTCAGCTGTACATCGAAATGCTCAAGGCCGGTTACACCTCGGTTGCCGAATTTCACTACGTGCACCACGACAGCAACGGCCAGCCGTACGCCGATCCGGCGGAACTGGCGTTGCGCATCAGCCAGGCCGCCAGCGAAAGCGGTATCGGCCTGACCCTGCTGCCAGTGCTCTACAGTCATTCCGGTTTCGGCGGGCAAACGCCCAACGATGGCCAGCGTCGCTTTATCAACAGCACTGAAAACTATCTGAATCTGCAAGCGCGTTTGCAGCCGTTACTGGCGCAGCAGAAGGCGCAATCGCTGGGCCTGTGTTTCCACTCGTTGCGTGCGGTGACGCCGCAACAAATCAGCGAAGTGTTGGCGGCCAGCGACAAACAATGCCCGGTGCACATCCACATCGCCGAGCAGCAGAAAGAAGTCGACGATTGCCTGAGCTGGAGCGGTCGCCGTCCGTTGCAATGGCTCTACGAGAACGCTGAAGTCGATCAGCGCTGGTGTCTGGTCCACGCCACCCACGCCAACCCGGAAGAAGTCACGCTGATGGCCAACAGTCGCGCGATCGCCGGGCTGTGCCTGACCACTGAAGCTAATCTGGGTGACGGAATTTTCCCGGCGGTGGACTTTCTTGCCCAGGGCGGGCGCATGGGTATCGGTTCCGACAGCCATGTGTCGCTGAGCGTGGTGGAGGAATTGCGCTGGCTGGAATATGGCCAGCGCCTGCGTGATCAGCGGCGCAATCGCTTGTATGGCGCGCAGCAGCCGATGGTCGGTCGCACCCTGTATGACGCGGCGCTGGACGGCGGTGCACAGGCGCTGGGGCAGCCGATCGGCGCGCTGGAAGTGGGCAAGCGCGCGGACTGGATTGTCCTGGACGGTAGCGATCCGTATCTGGCGACGGCTGCGGGGGACGGGATTCTCAATCGCTGGTTGTTCGCCGGCGGCGATCGTCAGGTGCGCGATGTACTGGTCAATGGTCAGTGGGTGGTGCGCGATGGCCGGCATGCCGGCGAAGAGCACAGCGCCCGAGCCTTCACCCGGGTCCTGCGCGATCTTTT